>JAITDD010000039.1 GCA_031282725.1 Mycoplasmataceae bacterium | reverse complement strand
AACGGATAATTTAATTGATTTTGGTTCATTTTGCTTGTACCTAAACACAATAATAAAGAGGGAATGCTAACGCAAGAAATCCCAACTAAAATAGAGCTAAAAAAGCCAATTTTTTTTTTTAGAAAAAGACATATTATCAACATTATATTCCTTTATTTAAAGGAGGATGATTTTGCTTTTGGATTTTTAATATTTTTTTTTGGTATCAGAAATCAGATTTTCGATAATTTTTTGTTGAATATTAACAATATCGATCAACTCTTCTTTTTCCAAATCTTCTATTTTTCATTTTGTTTATTGAATTAATTGTCTAAGTAGACCATTTTGACTTTTATTAGTTTATTTTTGTCGATACATGCTACCATATAACTTCCTCGAGGCTGCGGAGATTTGGCATATATCAAACTTCCGGGGTTTAAAGCATCTATTCCTTTCATATTTCAGAATCTTCCAATATGAGTGTGGCCTGTGATTATTAGATTGGGTTTATTCTTTTTAATTAATCCGTTTAATCACTCATCAAATTTTTCTTTCTTCTCATAATATAAAGCACTATCTTTTCCCTTTATGTCTGTTTCTTTTTTGGTTCCGTAATAAATATCGTTTCGACTATCATCAAGGAAGTGGCTTAAAAGAATCTTTGTTTTCTCTATTTTAAAAACCTTATAAGAATTGAAAATGAATTCTTCAAAATCTTCTTCTTTCTGATAAATACCTCTTTTGACCATAAAATCATGGTTTCCCTTAACTCAGTGGTCAATATTGTTTTTTATTCACTCTCGATCAAAACGAGAACTAATTGGATTTTGTCCTTCATCTAATGGTTTTAAGTTCATATTATCATAATCTCCGGCATGTACGACAATATAACCTTTCTTCTTGTATTTATCAACGATTTCTCGCATTAAAGAAAAATTACTATGTGTATCTGAAATGATTAAAACTTTTGTCATCCAATAATTATTATAGTTTAGTTTTTTACATAGTAACTACCGTTTCGATACATGTATGTTTTTTCAAGGAATGTTCTGAATTTTCGTCCATCAGTAAAACATCAAATCTGTGCAAAATTTTTCAACAGGTTACATGATTTTTTGTAAAAATATAATTAGACTATGCTGATATTGGGAGACTCATTAATAGAATTAAAAAAGATAAAAGATAACAGCATAGACTTCATTTTTTCCGATCCTCCTTATTTCTTAAGCAATAATGGAATTTCTTGCAAAAATGGAAAAATGGTAAGTGTTAATAAAGGGGAATGAGATAAATCAACCGGTTTTAAAAGTGATGTTGATTTTCATAAGAAATGAATCGAAGAATGTAAAAGAATTCTAAAACCTGATGGGACTATTGCGATTAGCGGAACATATCATTCTATTTTTCAATGTGGTTATATCCTTCAAGAACTTGGCTTTAAAATAATTAATGACATTTCATGATTCAAACCAAATGCAGCTCCTTGTCTAGCATGCAAAAATTTCACCGCAAGCCATGAAACGATTGTTTGAGCCGCAAAATCAAATTCTTCCAAGTATACTTTTAATTACGATATTATGAAAAAATGAGATGTTTCCAAAGATAAACTAAATAATCAAGGAAAACAAATGCGAAGTGTGTGAAGTATTGGATTGACCCCAAAAAATGAAAAAAAACACGGAAATCATCCTACACAAAAACCAATCGAATTACTTAAAAGAATAATTACAGCAGCCACTAATAAAAGTGACACAATATTAGATCCTTTTATGGGAAGTGGAACCACAGGAGTTGTTGCTAAAATGTTAGATCGAAGTTTTATTGGAATCGAAAAATCTGAGGAATATCTAAAGCTTGCTAAAAAAAGAATTGAATCTGTTTAAATTTCTTTTTTAATTTTTTCAATCAGTTCATTTATCTCTGTTTGGTAGTAAAATGTTTTCTTGTAATTCTTGTAAACATAATCTTTCAAATCGTCTAAATATTTAATTTTATTCCAATTGTCCCCTGTATAAATTCCTTCGACTTCAACATTGACATTTTTAAATATTCTTTGATAAATATTTGATTTGTATCCGTAAATTCCGAATTCAAATTTTTCTCATCCTGTTCCTTGTGTGTCTTGGTTTTTGATTTCGATAATTCATAATTTTTTAATTTTAGGAACGAATACAAAAATATCAGGTTGAGGTTTGTAATGTATCTTTTCAATTAACTTGTTATCAACAACTAATCCTTTATTTTCGTATAAATATATTTTTGATTTTACACCTAATATTACATTTTCTTTAAGATTGGCAAAAGATTGAATGAAGTAAGAAAAGATTTTATTTTCAGAATCTAGCCCAGTGACATTTGTATTTTTTCCACCTTTTCCTCCCTTAATCATTTTGCGCTTTTAAGTAGATTATATCAATGCAAAAATTAAATAAACATACACATATATCAAGGCAAAGAAACAAACTTATTATTTTTTCCAACATTCCCACTTATTATTTTAAATAATTGTTTAATATTATTTTTTTCTCCTTCGAACACTAATGATTTTGCTTTACCATTTTCTGATTTAACTTCATATAAAACTATTCCTTCATCATTTTCACAAACAAAGTCTATTTCGCTAACTCCGCTATTTTTTGTGTAGTAGTAAAGCGGAATATTTTTCTTGATTAAAAAGTCTGCGAATAAATTTTCATATATTGCGCCTTTAAATATTTGTAAGTTTCCAAACAGAATATCGTTTTGTATTTTATTCCCTAAATTACAACATAACAATCCAATATCGCTGTAGTAAACTTTAAATGTTTCATCTGTACAAAATCCTTTTAATGGTTTTTGTAATAGACTTATATTGTAACATATTTGCACAAGATTAGCATCTTTTATTCATTGTAAACTACTTAAATATTTTCTTGAATTACCATTTTTTTCGATTAGTTTATATTGGAATTTTTTATATTCTTTTGCTAAATGTCGAGGCAATGATTCATATAAAACTCTTGCTTTATTTTTTTCACTATTGTCGGCATATTTTGCGATGTCAGCTATATACCCGTCAATAATATTTTTTTGTATTTTATAAACTAGACTCATATTATTTTTTTCAATAAAAGAATTAACAACTTCAGGCATCCCTCCTACACATATGTATTGTTTGATTAAGTTCATTAGTTTATCGTGAACAATATTATCGACACAAGTTTTTTGAATATAGTTTTGTTTAACCTCTTCGATTATGTTTTGTTTTATTCCGCAATTAATAATGAACTCTTCAAAATCTAACGAATGCATTTGGTACAATTCAACATAGCCAACAGGGAAGGAAGAAATACAATTGTACGATGTGCCTAAGAAAGAACCGGAACAAATAACATCGATTTTATCAATTGTAAAATATTTTAATGAAATAATTGCGTTTGGACAATTTTGGATTTCGTCAAAAAAAATAATAGTATTTTCATTGTAAATAAAATCGTCATTAATTAAGTTAATTTTTCTTAATATTTCCTTTGTTGACAAACTACCTTTAAAAGCCTCGATATATTCTGGTTCATTAATGAAATCGATGTAAATAACTTTTTTGTATTTTGAATAACAAAAATCTTGAATACATTTTGTTTTTCCAATTTGTCTGTTACCCGAAACTATTAAAGTTTTCTTCTCAATATTTTTGTTTCATTCTTCGAGAAATAAATAAACTTTTCTGTACAATTTCATACTATAATTATACCAAAAAAGATGTATCCGTGCATTTTTTTGGTACCAAAAAAGTGCGACAATGCATTTTTTACGCGGTTGTTTACGAATTATTTTTCCCAAATACATATTGAATTAAGGCTTTTTTAGTTTAAACTTATAATTTTGTTTGATGAAACATTTATATGTACATATTCCATTTTGCAACTCTATATGTACATATTGCGATTTTGTTCGTTTTGTTTCTTGTAATAAGGAAAAAGAAGAATATATTAACAAAATAATCAAGCAAATAAAACAGAAGTCAAAAAACAATATTTACCTAACCGTTTACATAGGAGGCGGTACACCAAATAGTATTTCTGATAAATTATTAACTAAACTTTTAAAATGTATAAAAAAATATATTAATAAAAAAACCGAATTCACAATTGAATTAAACCCAGAATTAATCACGCCCTCTCAAGCTTCAATCTTAAAGAAATACAGTGTTAACCGTGTTTCTATCGGCATTCAATCAGTAGATTCAACAATCTTAAAGAAATACAATCGTTCAGGGAATATTGAAATGTACGAAAAAGCTATTCGTACAATTAAAAAAACAGGAATAGTCAACATCTCTTGCGACTTTATCTATGGTTTTAACGAAGGCGATCCTGAAAAACAAATAATTGATGATTTGGAATTTCTTACTAAAAATAACATCAACCACGCTTCCTTCTATTCGTTAGAAGTTAAAGACAATTCAATAATCGCTAAACAAAATTATGTAATCGATGAAAAAAGAATCGACAACCAACTTTTATTAATAGAAAAAATAATGCCTAAAAAAGGGTTTGAAAGGTATGAAGTGTCCTCGTGATGCAAAAACAAAAAATATCGAAGTAAACACAACATTGCTTATTGAAAAATGGAAGAATGATTCGGAATTGGTTTAGGTGCCACCGGATTTTCAAGCAAAAGTCTTTTAGAAAATAAAGGAAATTTAAAAAAATGAGAAACAAAGATTAAAAAACTAAACAAAAAGGAATGTTACTTCTATATCATAATGATGGGGTTGAGAATGATAGATGGAATAGATTTAAAAATTAAAAACAACCTCCTGGCTTACAAATTTTTCAAAAAGCAGTTAATTAAAACAAAAATCGAAAACAACCATCTAAAATCCACAAACATCGACAAACTAAATATCACTCTTCTTAAATGCTTAGAGAAGGTAGAAAAAGAATAGAATTAGCCAACCAATTGTACTGTCATTAGTGCTTGTGTATCTATAACATGACCTTGGTTACCGTCCAAAATTCGAGTAATCGGTTCTTGAACACCCTGTGAAATTTGAGCAACCTTTCGTTTCAAACTTCGCGAAACACTAGCTCTAACTTGTGGATTGGAAGGATAAAGTCCAGAAGCAAGAAGTGGAGCTCTTTGTTTTGATGCTTTGTTGAAATTTTCGATTGCGCCATTCTCAGTTGCTTGGGCTACTTCTTCACTAAAACCTCCTGCTATTCCTCTTACTTTTTTTGATTTTTCAGAAAAACTCTTGTCATCGATCAAAACGGCTTTACAATGATCGATTGTTGAAAGTAATGAATAATCTAACGCTTTAAAATATCCGATAACCTCTGCATCTTCTTCATGTTCTAAAAGGTCACTAAAATTAACTCCAGGATTAGAAATGAGGTTAGTAACAAAAGTTCCAAATGCAGCATTTAAACATGAGCTAATTCCGTTTTTGGCATCTTCCGCTAAATTTGTTCTTTGTTCATCGGTTAATCCGTCAATGTTATGTCTTCTTACAGCAGAACGTTCATCAGTTTCGGCTAGTTGGATAATTTTATTTTCGTTTTCTCTTATTCTGTTTTGTAACATTTCTTTTGTTGCTTTTCTAAAAGTAAAAAAACTTTTAAGTTCCATTTTATCTTTTTTGATTTGTTCAGTAAGCTTTGAAAGGGCCAAAGTTTTTGCGACAATAACGGATTTAGCTATTAGCATTCCTTCAATCTTATTTGTGTAAATAAGTCTTAAAAGATCGATTTTTTGATTTTTTTCTAAACGTGCCCAAACTTTATTAGCGCCATGCAACCTGTTATATGAAGTGACTCCGTTTTCTTCTACTAATGAATCTGGCTCAAAATGTATTTCGTTTAATTCTACAAGTCTTACTAATGCATTATTTTCAAGTGAAACGGAGCCTAAACCATTATGGTCTTCAGAAATATATTGAAGCACATAAGAGATTCGGCATGAATTCGCATCAGAAAAAGATCTATTTATTCGAAAAGAATTATTAAAGTGAAATAAGGTTTTGTCAGCTGCCGCATTAGGAGCGGTGAAACTAATAATTGAACGATTAACTGTTTGATTAAAATCTCGATAAGTATATAAATGTGCAAATTCTTGTTGAAAATCCGTATTTAAAGCTACATCATTAGATTTTGGAGTAACTTGTTCAATAGAAGTAGAATAAGTGTGGGATAATGAAGGCATATTATATGAGCTAATTGGACTGCGTAATTCACTTTGTAAAACAATAGCTGCCATATCTTTTGCATTAAAAATTCTTGCTAATAATTTACTACCATCAGCGTTAAACATTTTCGGTGACAGTAATTCTTGTTTAAATTTTGTTAATTTATTAAATGTTTCTTTGTCAAAACGAACTGAAAGAGTTTTTAATGCCGCATTAACGGTAGCATAAACCCTAATTCAAACTTCATTAGCTCTTAAAGCTTGGGCATCTATTTCCATTCTTCTTCTTAAATATCCAAAAGTAAAACCATCAAGTTTTTCGATTATTTCTAATTGTTGTGGGCTAAATTGAGGATTATCAACCGTCGGCATATAGTAATGTTATATAAAAAGGATGAATTTTGCTTTTTAAAAAAAGAGAAATCTTAAAAAATAGAGAAAGAAAAGTTATCACCTTCTTTTGTATAAACTGCAAAATTTTCCGGTTTTAAAAATACTATTGCTTTATCCTTATCCTGTTGGACTTTATTTTCTAAACAATTCCCGCAAACAACAATATTCGGGTTATATTTTTCGATTAATTCTTTTTTTATTTGATTAATATCATCTTTTTCGTTGACGTTTAAGTTGTTAAATATGGTATTATCAAAATTTCAAATATCGGTTAATAAAATAGTGGAATTGTTAATATAAAGAATTTTTCATCATTTTCGCATTACGTTATCATATTTTTCACCCTTTCATTCTTTATTCTTTTCGTTGCGAATATTCCCTGTTTGAATGTATAAAGTTTCATCTTCCTTTTTTTCTATGTCTTGTTGAAAAAATATGATTTTGTTAACTAGACTGGTTTTTTGATCGATTTTATATTTTTCAAAACCTGTAAAACTGAAATTTTTTATAAAAGAATATAAAAGAATATAGCATATTTGGTTTTTTTTATATTTTGCTATGTCATGGTCTATTTCGATATCATCAAAAATGCGTGCCATCATATAAGATTTGTCGATAATATCTTTGCTGTTAAAAAAACTTTCAATCTTATTCTTCACATTTCCTTTTAATTCGTTAATATTAGCAATAATATTCTCGATCTTGCCATATTTAGTAATTAAATCTATTGCAGTTTTTTCTCCTAAAGGTCCTTTGTAATTATCGCTATCATCTCCATAAAGAATTTTAAAATCAATAATAGAACTTGGTTGGAATGGATAACCAGATAATGTGGAAAAATTTTCTTTTGTTAATGTTAATCAATTCTTTTCTCCTCCGTTTTTAATTAATATTAGTTTAGTATCTTCGTCAATAAGTTGCATTCAGTCTTTATCAGAAGAATAAAGTTCGACACTAACATTTTTTTTATTAAAAATCTTGTTTAAAGTTCCCCCAATATCATCTGCTTCAACCCCTTCTATATTAATATTAACCCCTCCTAAAATAGAAACAATCTCTTTTACATCTTCTATTTGTACTCTCATTTCTTCATTCATGTGAGTCCTGTTAGCTTTATAATTTTCGTCAATCAAAGTTCTTTTCGTAACTAAACCACTATCTCAACAAGCGACAAAATAGTCATATTCGTTTTTTGAAATTATTGAAAGAAGCCACAATAAACAAAGTTTTGTGGCATTATTCGGTTTAATCTTATTTTGAGCAAATCAAGGTAATATCGATTCTCATTTATTTGTATTTCTATTTAATTGGTTAATTGTCGCATGATATGCGCGGTGAAATATAGAATTCGCATCAATGATTAAAGCTTTCTTTTTATTTATCATATTGTTCCTTTATTTTCCCGATTTCTTTTCAATATCCAATAATTTTTTTGTCATCCTTTTCTGTTTTTATTTTTTCAAGTCGTAAATGAATTTCGTATTCCAGTAATTTCTTTTTTAATTGTTCAATATTTTTCATTCCCGCTTCTACATAGTTAGTTTCAAAACTTCCTCTAATATTCGTGTCATTAAACATTTTAACCTCATTTTCAACATCCATTCCGCATTTTTCTTTTACAAAATTAAGAAAGTTTTCATAATTCTGTTTTTCATTATCATGCTCCTTAACAAACAAAAGTAATATTTTGAAGATATTGTAAAATTCAGGGTAATATTTTTGTGGTATACTAAAACCAATTTTGGAAAAAAAGTTTTCGATTATTTGTGGTTTATTGATTGCGTTAAATAAAAAATCTGCTAGAATCTTTCGACAATTAATTTCAAAAAGATTTATTTTTTTCTCTTCTTCGTTTTTATTTTTCTTTATTTCTTTAACTTCGAATTGTTCTTGATGTGGTTTGTTTGAAAAATCACCAACTATTTTTTTCTTTTCTTGTTCATAATAGGTTTTAACATCATCAATATGAAGTCCCGTCATTTTACATATTAATTCTAAATGCTTTGTTTTTAATAAGATATCATTAGTTTCTATCATAATACTAAAAATCTCTTTGACATCAGTAAGTAATTTTGATTCTTTTAATTTTATTGCAATAATATATGAAATAAAATCAGAAGTATTATGTAAATCTGATAATAATCTTTCTTTTCCTTTTTCTTTGAGCAAAGCATCCATATCTTTATACTCGTCATTTTTATTAACGACTAAAACTTCAATATTACTTTTTAAAAGGCTAATTCCGTTAGTGAATGTTGCTAATTTCCCGGCTTCATCGTTATCGAAACATAAGGTCACAGTTTTAATGTTTTCAATAGCTAATATGGTTTCAATATGAGAAGAGGAAAGATTTACACCCATTGTCGCAACTGCATTTAAAACTCCAGCTCTATGTAAAGCGATAACATCCATGTATCCCTCCAAAATATAAAGATTTGTAACATCACTTAGTTTTACAACATTATTTAAATTAAACAAGAACTTTGATTTAAAAAATATCCCGTTTTCTTTTGAATTTAAATATCTAGGTTCCTCGTTGGTTAATGTTCGTCCGGAAAATCCCACAATTTTATCCTCAATATTAAAAATAGGGAAAATGATTCTGTTGGTAAAATAAACCATACGATTTTCATTGATAACTCCAGATTCCAGCAATTGTAAATCTGTCCAAACATTATTCTTATCATAATTCTGAAACATATCATTCTCATTGCATAATATCATCCTGATTAAGTTTAAATCATTTGGTGCATATCCTAATTTAAAATATTTGATAGTCTCATCATCTAACCCTCTTTTATATAAATAAGCAATCTTATCTTCATTCTTTTTATCAAAAAGGAATTGTTCATAAAGTTTGCTAAGGAATTTGTTGATGTCATATAAATACTTAATTTTTGGATCGATATCACTCCCGACAAATAATGATTCGTATGACTCTAAATTAAATCCGATATCCTCGCTTAATCTTTTTATTGCTTCCTTTTGTGAACATTTAAAAAATTTTTCAATAAAGCGTAAAACATTCCCGCCAACTCCACAAACAAAACACTTTCAAATTTTTCTTTTTGGACTCACGGAAAGACTTGGGTTTTTATCTGGGTGAAAAGGACAAACCCCGACATAATCATTCCCTTTTTTCTTAAGTTTGATATACTTTCCGATAACAGAAACGATATCTGATTTATCACATAAAAGTTTAACTAATTCTATTGTTTTTATATCCACGATATGATTATATTTTTAGGAAGAAAAATAACATTTTTGCGGATAGAAGACTGTTATTTCTTTCGCTTTTTTGACAGAGTTATATTCGTTGATTTTGCTTTTTCGTGTAATATTTTTTCATTTATTTTAATGTTGCTTTCTTCAATGATTTCTTTTTGCATTTGATTAACTTTACTCATCTCTTCTGCTATCATTTTAGTTTTTTTGCAGTATGAT
The DNA here is from genome assembly GCA_031282725.1 of Mycoplasmataceae bacterium. Taxonomy (GTDB): domain Bacteria; phylum Bacillota_I; class Bacilli_A; order Mycoplasmatales; family Mycoplasmoidaceae; genus Malacoplasma_A. The sequence continues at coordinate 17,311 of JAITDD010000039.1, read as the reverse complement.
TAGAATTTCGTAGTTTCTTTTTTAATTCTTTGATTGTTTCGTCATCAGTTGGTTTGTTTTTTGCTTTCATTCATGCAGATTATATTTGCACATTTACCAATAAATCATTATCATCAATAGGCGAATATGCTATTCCTGACTTTCGCACTTGTTTAGCATTATTTTACTAGTTTTAAGAGGGAAAAATGAAAAAAATAGTGAAAAGTAAAACTGCTATAATTTTAGTTTCAACTACTTCATTACCTCCTTTTTAAGATCAAATGCGGCACCAAATGAGATATATTTGACATTAATATTGTTTTTAAGTTCCTTAGTCAGGGATTATATAGGCGAATATGATATTCTTAGTCATCAAAAAACAACTACTTTTCGTCTTTGGCTATAATAATTTTAATGAAACACTTAAAACCACTGTTATTTTTTTCGTTTCTTGGAATAATACCATTAACATTAATGCCATTAATTAGTTGTAATGAATCTGCGAAAAACACAATTTGAAAAGCTGATGGTTCAAACTGAGATGGAGTTTTAACTGGAACCGTTACTTGTACAACCGTTGATAATGAAACAACAGAAGGCTATAGTGGAGTTGCAACATTAACAGGAAGTAGTGAAGTTAGCGGAGGTCAAGGAACATGATTTACAGCTAAAAATTTAGTTATTCCCCCTTGAATTGAAAAAGAAGGAAAAAAATACAAACTAACCAAAATTGGTGATAATGCATTTAATAAGACTGATAAACCAGATAAAAAGATAAAAGGAGTGTTGAAATTTTCTGATGGTTTAAAAGAAATCGGCGAAAGCGCCTTTGAAAATCAATATCAACTAGGTGGTGATGTAGAATTGTATATCCCTGATTCTGTCACTGTTATTGGCCCTAATGCTTTTAGGATGGACACCATAAGTAAACTAGAATTTAAAAGTTTAAAACTTTCCAATTCTCTTACCACTCTTGGTGATTATGCATTTTACAATTCACAATTTGGCGGTTCTTTAATTATTCCCAATACACTCACTGTCATTGAAGATAATGTGTTTTATAATTCAAAATTTGATGGCTCTTTAACTATTCCAAGCTCAATCACTAGTGTGAGAGAAAATGCATTTTTTAAATGTAAGTTTACCTCTCTTTATTTACAAGGTTGAACAACATGAGGATATAGTTCTGGGCAACATAATGCATTTGCTAATTCATTTGCAGAGTGATTAGATACTGGAGAACACAAAATTCATTTACCACAGAACTCAACTATTGCAAAAAATAATTTTGGGACAAGCGAATCTAATTCCTCGAGCAATCTAGGAACCAATCCCTTGTTGAGTTATCGCGAAGGATTTATAACAAAAGTCGCAAGTTTGATTTTTCATCTTTTTTAACAAGACTATTTTCCATAAATCAGGAACAATGGTGATATAACTATTGTTCCTGTTTTATCTCGGTAAAACCGCTAAAAAATGTGCTATAAATAGACCATTAACCTCTATTTTCGAACAGAAGAAGAAATTATCTAATCGGTTATGCCGGGTTTTGTTGTCGAACTAATGCGGCATTAGCATCTTGTTGTACTTCTTGAACCGGAATATCTACTTCTTCAAAGAATGAATCTAAAGGAACAGAACGACTTAAATCCGCGGCTGAATAACTTTCGTGTCGAACACGAAATTCTTCATCTCGTTGTTGTTCTCATGCTTGTTGTCGAGCTGGAATCATTTCGTTCTGTGCGTTATCTCGACATCTTCGAAATCTGCCTGAAATAGTATGACAAAGTTGTTCCTTAACATCAGGGGGCAATAAATGTTCTTGATTTAAAGGCGGAAAAAAGTCTGCGGCTTGTTTGACTTCTCTTTCAATACTAATTCTGTTTGCTTCACTGACTGGAGGAGATAAAAGAACACCCAAACCTTCAAATGCAATAGCATCTGCATTTAATTGCATTTTTGCTATTTCTCTTACTTCGCTATCGGAATCATTTAGAAAAAATTCAGTAATAAATCGAGAATGATATGCGAATGCTTTTAAAATAGGTGACTCAGTAGATAATGTTTGAGATTGTAATACGCTATCAATTTGTCTCAAATAGGCTTCCGCTGATTCATTTTGCATTCTTTCTCTTACGATATTTGAAGTAATTTCCGTTCGAATTTGCTCAAACTCGTTCATTTTTTGGTCAATTAGTTCTTGTTTTCGTTCTGTATAACCTGGGAAAGATCTGAGTATTGAATTATTCTTTTGAGAAATTAATTCTTTTATTTCATTACTCATTTTAATCATTTTATCATGTTTTATTTTAGAGACGAAAAATTTTTCAAGGGTGCATTCAAATAAACGTGTATAGGTTTGTTTTAAAATATATATTTTATCATTTTTAGTCATATTATCTATCTTGTCATGAAATAATTGTTTTCTTCCTTCAGTTGTTTGTAAATCAAAACTGTCACTTTCGAAATAATGTGTATCAGGGAATAAAGTGGTAAAACCATTATCTAATGTTTCAAAATAATCATAAACTGATTTGAAATTTCCGGAAAGTAATTCATTAAAAACATCAAAATGAAGAGTTTCTAATTGGAAACGATTTCCGTCTGCACCAGCTCCACTTACATGATAAACAGAACCATTTGATGGAGATGTGTAAATAACTTGTCCAGTGTGAGGATTCATATCAAAAGCGAAGAAATATTCAGGTTTTGCCATTTTTAAGAGTTTTTGTCTTTTTCCATGAAGAATTTCGGTTTCGATTTTTTGAATTTTTTGTGAACATTCAGATAACTCTTTCTTAGCTTCTAAAATAGCTTTGGCAAAATCATAATCAGCACTACGGATTTGTATAGCTTGTTCAGGGTTAGCAAACATAAATTGAGCAAAACCTTGGTCAGCAGTTGGAGATAAATTTTGTTTTCTTCTTAGTTCAAGTTCGGCGATTTTTGCTTTTAAATGTTCTTTTCTTGCGATTGCATATCGATGGTTCATTTCAAAATCATCAACACGTCTAACTTGAGGAACATTTTGAGGAGGGTTTGCAAGAATTTGTTGCCATTGCTCAAAACTTGTTGCTCGTTCAACATCTTGCGGTAAAGTTCCATATTTTCAGTAATATTGTTCTATTTGTTTTATTAATCATTGTTGTTGACGTTTAACTTGCGATTTAACTGAATCTGGAAGAGTAATATGTTCATTATCAGCAAATTCAAAAATTGGCAAATGTGCAGAATCAGCTCGGGAAAGAGAAGGCATCGTCGCTGTTTGAATAGGAGTTAAATCGTGTGAATATTTATAAGTAGGTATATCGTTATTAGTAATTAGACTATGATGTGTTGCGGTGATTTGCGGAATTGAAACATGTAAATGAAAAAAAGATTTTTGTTGTTTGAACCCCTTTGCAATTTCTTCGATTTTTTGATTAAATTCAACAGCAGCTTGTGGATTACCGTATAAACCTTTAATTTCTTCAATTCTTCCATTAGTAATACCGTATTTTGCTACAAGGATTAGTTCGATTTTTTCTTTTTCTGCTATCTGCTCAGCGGTACTACCAGGTCCTATTGAAAGTCGTTTAAAGTATTCTTGCAATAAAAGTTTATGTTCTGAAGTATTTAGGTTTCTTCCTACCGCATTTTGTTCTTTGTTAATTCTTTTATAAGCTAAGCGAGTTTGTCCTTCTGCATCATAAATTTCTTTTTTAACTCCTGTCGATAATGAAAGTTTTTCAATTTTAACAATATTACCCTTAGAATTTCGATAAGTAAAATGTTTGTCAGATATGGAAACAATATGGTCACGATGCTTTAAAAAATGGTAATCTACAACTTTATTATCGAATGCGGTTTTTTGTTTAGCTGGACTTGTTGATCATTCGCTTTCGTTAGTTTGTTTAGTTTCCGAAATAGATCTTATAACTCTTTTTGTTGTTGGATCAAAAAAATATCTTTGTTTAGTTATAAAATTATTTTCACTTGGTAAACTTATAACTTGCAATTGATTTTTTTTCACTAAAGTAAATGTTGTTCTATCTTTCTTGAAGGCATCTCTCGCTAAGTTTACCGCTTTTCTATCTTTATCAGTAATTGTACGTCTAGGTTCTGATTCTTGTCTTAAGTTAACGTGAAAATATTGATTAATTTTAAGAGTTCTTCACATTTGATATGCGTTATCTAAAAATCGACCTTTTTCAAAAGAAGTTATAGGTGAATGAGTGATTTCTGCAGAATCGTTTTTTCTACTTTGATAACCATACACCATAGATTCAAGACAAACAAGAAAATTTCCATCATCTTCCAAAAATTCATCCATTTCAATTTGGAATGCGTCAAAAGTTAAACTTGTAAGAAATTGTGCAACTTCATCCTTTTTTAATTGAATATCTCTACACATTGTTGACAAATTATTTCCCGTAGGTAATCGTCTTCGTTGTTGCTGGTAAGCATCATTTATTGTTCAATCGTCACGAGTTTTCATAGCTTCGATTGCAGTGCCGTATCGTTGTATAAACTCAGCTGAATTTCGAATTTGTGCAACTTCTTCATCAGTAAATTCGGGATCAAAAGTTAAAATAGTGTTGCGATCCAAAATAACACAGTGATGATTAAAATCTATATTTTCATCACGTCTTTTGGTAGAACTAGGTGTAGGAACACTTTGACCATTGTAAGTAAAAAAAGTCCTTTCATCACCAATATGCTCAATATTTTTCGGTTTAGAAATATGCATATACATAACTCCACCATGTCATTGACGTATATTAGTTCCTCATGATGCTCGGTCACTAGCGAATGATATCGTTTGAGAAACACTTTCGTCAAATCATAAACCTTTTCCTAATTTAGGGCTATGTCTAGTTTGTGCATGATACATAACGACATATTCAGGTGCATTTTCGGAATGATTAATTAAACTTTCATTTGTTAGATAAAGTCGCACCAAATCACGTTTAAATCTAAGTTCTTGAGTTGTAATTACTTGATCAGGAGTAGGAGCAGAATATCTTTGAAATATATAAGGTTTTGATTTATTTGACGTCAAATCCAAATAAGCTAATAGTTTAATTTTTCCTTCGTAATTTAAAGATGCTCAATCTTGTAATGAAAAATTCGAACTTGGAATTAATTGTGAATAAATTTCAGATTGTACGCTTCTTGTTTTTATATCTAATAATCCCATTTATATGATGATAATTATATACATACACATTTTCTTTTTAGATCAGGAAACTTTTCGTTCATTTTATAGTTTTTCTGAGTTTTTAAGAATTTCGTTGTATAAATAAAGTAGTTTGCATTAATCAAATAGATTGTTTTTTGGTGTGATGAAAATGATGTTTTTTAAGCAGCGCATTTGCAAGAGACAAGGAAAAACCGTTTTTTGAAAACTGCATATAATATTATCATAATGGCTAACACCGCTTTCACAAAACCTCTAACTCCAACTCCTTTATTAGCTGCTGTTGTTGGAAGTAAACCAATTTCTCGTCCTGATACATTAAAAAAAGTTTGAGATTATATTAAAGCTTCCAAAGAAACTAAAAAAGATCCTTCTGATGGACGTAAATATTCTACAACTGACAAAAATTTAGTTGCTCTTTTAGGTTCTAATTTTACTATGTTTCAAATCGCGGCTATTGTTTCTAAAAATCTTAAATAATTTTCCCCTTTTATATAATATAAATATATGGAAAAAGATAATGATAATATTAATAAAGATTCAAAAGAAGCAGAAGTTAAATCTGATGAATTAGTTGCAAAAAATGCCGAATTATTGGCTAAAATAGCAAGTTTAGAAGAACAAGTTTTATCTAATAATATTAAAATTCAAAAATACGAACAACAAATCGAAGAAACAAACCATTCTTATGCTTCAAAACTAAAAGAAAAAATGGAACATGCTAATACTTTAGTCCAAGAGAAGATTACCAAATTAGAGCAAAAGTATGCTGACGAAAATAATGAAATAAAAAAATACGGAATCGCTAAACCCATAACCGAAATTGTTAATATTATTGACCAATTTAAAAAAGCAATCAACTTTACTACAGACGATATTAAAATCAAAAATTTTCTTATGGGATTTAAAATGTTCGCCACTATGTTTGATAATCTTCTTTCCGATCTTAATGTTTGTGAAATTAAAGTAGAAAAAGGCCAAGATTTTGACCCCACATTTATGGAAGCTTTCGACACTTCTAACGACCCTTCATATCAAGAAAATAAGGTTACTCTTGTTATTTCTAATGCTTATAAACTCCATGATCGTATCATAAAATACGCTGTTGTCAAAGTTAATAAAACTCACTAATTATTTATGACTATTTCCGAATTTAACACTATTGTTTCTTCCAATAAAGTCGTTGTCGTTGACTTTTTTGCTTCATGATGTGGACCTTGTCAAATGCTTGCTCCTATTTTCTTAAAACTTGAAAAAAAATATGTAAATGTTAAGTTTGTTAAAATTAATGTTGACGAAAACCAAGAACTTTCTAGTAAATTCAATATCACCTCCATCCCTACTGTTCTTTTCTTTAAAGAAGGTAAAAAAACTTCCTCCTTTATTGGTTTCCGAGATGAATCTTATATCGAAAACGAAATAAGCAAAATCAATTAATTTTCAAGCGTAGTTATTCTGTTAGAAGAACTTTCTTTAATTTTTTCATTTTATTTTTTACCTCGCAAATAAGTTGATAAAACTCACATAAAAATTAAACAAAAATACCTCTTCCGCTAAATTTAATTTTCTACCTATAATAATCGCAATATGCCAAGATATTTCCTCACACAACAACAATTAAACGAGCAAGAGTTAAATCTATTTAACAAGCGAAGAGAAAAATATATGAATGATGTTTTATCCTCAGCAAATGTATCTTTTACTCGTGGCGATTTATTTGTTTTGCCAGCCAACTTTTCTCCAACTAAATCTTTCGCAATGCTGCGTTCGGTTACTGAAGAAGATGATGGTGGTGTTTCTTTTGATTGTGTTGAGTGAGATGGACATTTCTTTTTCTCAACCTCTTCAGCAGAAAAAGCATTCGCAGAAGTTATTGATGAAAGAGAGCATCTTTTAACATTAATGTTTCAACAAAATAAAATGGTTTACCCAACAAAAATTAACGATAGACAATTCCATGTTATGAACCTATTAATTCAACAAAATACACATCCCATTCCCTACGCTCCTCGTCCTTTCTTCTTATCTACCAATGAAAACCCAGAATTTGATTTTCATAGTGATATGTCTCATTCGTTACGAGCCTTTTGTGGTTTATTGAATCGTAAAAGAAACAGACTTAATCCTTTGGATGATGACTATATTAATTTAGCAAGAAGTGAAATGGGTTGATTTTCTTATAGATTTGAAAATATTGCTTCCTTATTTAATAATGCCTTAAATACCTCTCCATACTCAGTTTCAGAAGTCATAACCTCTTCTTTAAAAAAACGATTATTAACCCTAAATATGAATAATGAAAATTCAAGAAGTATGAGACAAATTATTGATTGCGAAACCAAATTATTAAATATTCCTGTAAACGATGAAAACTTCCCAGAAAAGTATGGAAGATTAACAACTAGATTATTCGAAGCCACTGTTGAATTTAACAAAGAAATTTTAGTAACAAAAAAGAATTGTTTAGAAAGATTATGTGAATTGTCTATTTTAATTGAACAAGAAAGCGATAAAGAAAGATACTTCTTATTACAAGAAGAAAAAATTAAAATTATGCAAGGTTTAAAAAATTCTTCCGTCCCTGATATTTCATTAGACTTCATTGCTCTTTGTCAAAATCGATATCAATTATTTAAACATACTGGAAATGAAACAACCGCGTTAAGTATTTTAAACGGATTGAACAAAAGATCCTTATTCTACTGCAATGACCTTTTCTTTCCTGCTTCTTCCATTGCTGAAGAACAACAAGGTGGAATACCTCCAGAAAATTTCATCAGTACCAAAGCTCATTTAGATACAGTTAATATTCCTCCTCTAATAAGACATGTTCATGAGGTTGAACATATTCTCCCCTTTCACGATCCAATCCTTCTTCGCGAAGAAATAAGAACTTGCGAATGTGCTTTAATCGGTTCTTTGCAATTAAAATTCGGAGTTAGTTTTGGATTTAGTGAAATTTTGTCCCGTTTTGATTTTGAACGTTCTATTTCCCAATTACAATCAATGATTTCGTTCAATGATGAGAATGCCAGATCTTTATTAGTGCTAACTTCTTTCTTAGAAACTTCTAAAATTGATTATGATACCGCTTCTTACCTTGGAAGTAGATTTCCTTTTGAAGAAACAAGAACACATTTTATCGAACACGAATTACCTTTCATCCGCCGAGTTCACGCTGAAGTAAGGGAAGAAAGAATTCCTAATGAAGAAGCAATCCCCCAAGCATTTACTGCAATACATGAACAACGAAATTCTTTTCCTCCTTTAATTTCAAGAATAGAGAATAATAGCGAAATGCTTTTTGAGGCACGAATGAGAAGGGGGATTAGATAATGTATAGCCAAAACATCTTCAACCAAGCCTCCGTTTTCCTTACAAATCCAGTAAATAGTGCCGATCCTTTATACATTATGAAAATGCGTCAGTTTTTCCGTCGATTCCAATTCTTATATGAAGAACATGATTTTTTAGAACAGGAACTTTTAAATGAATTACGAAAAAGAAATATTGTATTCCCTTTATTATTTATCGAATCATTAAAAGCTAAGAAAGATGAAAATGAAAGAAAGCAAATATTCGCGTATATCGAAAGAACCAGCCCAGACGTATTCGATGAAATGAAAAAAGAACAAGAAATGTTGAAACAAGAAGCTTATCTGCATATACAACAACACACAAACTATCAGCAAATACAAGAAAAGATGTTAGCAAATATTGAAATGGACTTCTCCCTTTATTTAGAAAAAGAAGGAATGGAAGGAACTGATGTCGATATCATTTCGCTATTTCAAGATAAACCAATATTGGATGCCGGTCTTATTTACCAATTTATTAAATTCTCTTCTAAATATGAACTTTCAATGATGCAATCTTTTTTAATCACTTATTCTAAACTTGTTCTTGTAGATACAGAAGATGAAGAACTAATCAAAGAAGGAAGATGTGACTTTTTCGTAAAACTTCAGGCACAAATGAGAAACTATGGATTATCAAATGGTATAAATGGAAATGAAATAGAAAAAACAATTCAAGACGTAATGTCTATTTATCTATCAATCCCACAAAACCTTACTATTTCCGAAATCAAATCACAAATCGTTTCGTATCAAACTTGTGCTTTAAATAGCGGAAAAGAGATTTTAAACCAACAAATTAATCAGATACTTAATTCCCTGTCTCAAGAAGAGGATATAACAAGAGAAGAATTAATTTCAACCTTCCTTTTTCTAAAAGCATTAAATCGAAAAGATGAAGTTTACGAAACTGAAATAAAAGTTATTAACAAAAAACAACTAATCGCAAATGTTGAAAACGATCAAATAAAAGAACAATTATCGCATTACACTTCAACAATGAAACAAATTAAATGAAGACAAATACGTCAACATTTTATCCAAACAAAACAAGAAGCTAAAAGATTTGAACCTTCAATAAAAAAGAAAATAACCCCACAAGATTATTTAGTCGCCAAAGAACTCACTGAGACAAACGCAAGAGAATTAAAAAGAATTGTGAAAAGAAACAAAGAACTAAAAGCATCAATCCTAAGCAAAACTATCGAATTAAAAACCGTGCCATTTTATCGTATTTTTTTTAAAAGAAGGATAAGAAACGAAATTGAAGAATCAAGAAAAGAATTATCTGGCTCTACGATTTTGGAAAGAGGAATTAAACAAAAACAAACTGCCTTGGAAGCATATTCACAAAAAGTTTCATACATCACAAGAAAGATAGAAGCTATTGTCCCTGAATTATCTTCACAAATAATTTCACAAATTCCAAAATATGAAGAACAAAAGCAACTATTTATTCATCAAAAAACCCTACTGTTTGAATATTCAAATGAGATAATAGAACAATCCACTCGTTTTTTTGTAACCACCAACGATGCCTTTCTCCGATTAAAAGAACACGTAACAACCCGTTCTTCGTACCATGATGGTGTTTTAGATTTATCAAATTTAGAAAGTGTAGAAACTTATCCTTTATATCTAAAATATTGTATGGAACGTTCTTTACATAAAACTCGTATTGTATCTGAAAAAATGAAATATCTCGAACTAAAAATCCAACAAAAGGATGAAGATCCTACTGTTTTAAAATTAAACAAAACTCTTCTTTCGCAAACACAACAAGAATATTACCGATGTGTCTGTTCATATCATGACGATGCCAAGCAATATTACTCTTTCTTAGAAACTTCCGTAGATTGTAAAATCTTGTATGCTTCTTCTGAAGAACTTCCTTTATTATTACAAGAAAAAGAACAAGTTACTCGAAAACTTCAAGAAAATGAAACAACTCGCCCTCGAATCACTCCTCCTAAAGAAACAACATTATCCATTTCCTTAGAAAAACAGATTGAAGAAAAGATTGAGATTGTCGAAAACCTTCTCCCTTTCTATTCACTAAAAGAAAAACCTGTTCCGCAACTGCATCCTTCTATCAGAGAAATAAAACAAGAATTAAGTGATAGGAAAGAAACTATCAAAGAATCATTATTCCCTGTTTTCATTACAAACCCTACCCTTAGTGAAGTTTCAAGAAGTAGAGAAATGACTATGCTTTTTTAAAATAAAGATAGGTTAAAAGATTGCCAAAAAATATTAAGCAACTTTTTTTCAGGTGTTACATGAATTAGCTAAAGGCCCTAACGTCTTGCAAAAGCTATTATTAGGCAGAGCAATAGAAATATAAAAACTTAAAAAACTTGCTGTATCGGAGGGATTAAGATTTGTAGTTAAACCTGTTGAAAAATTTCGCACAGATTCGGTGCCTCGATAATTATGCAACACAAGAAACGAATTTCCATATCACTAGAACGACGAATTAACTATATTGCTAGATATTGGCTTCGGGGAAAAAGTGCTTATGAACTTGGGAAAGAAATATATAAAAAGAAACTAACTAATACCGGTAAATACAAATGCTGTCCAAAACATGCTGGTGACTATGTATTTATCGATGACTCAAAGATTTTTTTAAACCCATGAAATTAGAAGATAAAAGACAACACGAATATAAGTATTATTGTATGCCAAAATGTAGCGAAACGCAGGATAAAGATGAAATAATCAAAGAATTAAGAAGAAAGAACAGAAACCAAACTAACGAATTAAAGCGAAAAGAAAAATGAAACAGAGAATTAAAAAAAGTTATTCAAATTCAAAAAGAACTTCTTAGAGAAAATGGAAAACCTAGCGAAAAAAGTAGAGAGTGATATTCTTGCTTAACTAATTTTTTTGTAGTAATATAAACCGTTATACATATTTTTTTTCGAACACATATTAGATAATGTCGTTCCTGTTGGGACTGGTACATCAGGTTCTAATGCATTATCGTGTACACGTTTTCATTGTGTTCAATTATTATCATATCGCGAACGTGTATGCATAGTGTTAGCTATTGTATTACCAAGAAAAAATTCAAAAGAAATTTGAAAATAATGAATATCATTGGAAAACCTGGCAAGTGTTAAGATCGCAGCCATATATCTGTTACTATAAGGCCCACGGAAATAAGAAGTATTAGAATAATTATCTAGACAAACTATCGTGTTTGGAATGAAATCATCACAACTATATTTTAAACCCGATTCATTATCGTTATTTCGAAACACTGTTATTTGATTTGTTGGCGCACTTTGTCATTCTCAACCTCCTTCAAAACCCAATTGATTTGGTGTTTGAGTTCCGCTAATAGACATCACAAAACCAATAGGAAAATTTAATTGTTTTTGATCAATTTTCGAAACACCTAAACACAGCAAAAGGGAAGGAATCGAAACAACAGAAATCCCGACTAAAATAGAGCTAAAAAGGCCAATTTTTTTTTATAGAAATAGACATAATTACATAGATTATATTCATGCTCTTTAAAATGAAGGAGATTGAGTTCTCAAAACTGGAACATGTATATTTTTTTTGTAACACGGCAAAATAAAAAAGGAAAAAAATATAATCTTTGAAGTTTAATGAAAAAAAGAAAAAGACTTACAAAAGAACAAGTTGTTGAAAAAACTTCGAAAGAACATCTAGCCATAATTATTGAAACAATTGGAGAAGTTTTGGAAGATAAAAAGATCGATATAAAGAAAGAAATATCAAAAAGACTTAAAGATAAAAACCTGCCAACATTTTGTTTTGAAGAATAATACTACACTAAAAAAACAATTCGATAAGCTTTATTTTACAGAATTCTTCTTCATATGTTTTCGCCATAGTTTTGTTGGATCAGATTCCATGCGGTTTTATTTTGCTCTGGGAGTGTAGAAGGTAAAAAGTAAGTTGAAGAATCATATTTACATCTAATAAATGTGAACGAATATCTATATCGGTGACTATTTTTGTTCATAAAAATTACAAAGTAAGGTATTGTCGAAATATTTTGATACGATATTGAAAATATAGCATTACTATCACCAACTACTTGGCTCAGTTTTAACTTAGAAGGATTAGCGATTTGTAAAATATTAACTACATGAGGTCACGCATTACCGTAATATGACTCATTAAAAGTCATTATTCCGCTATATGCAAATTGTTCTGAACTAGCATTCACATCTGTGATATTAAACAAAATAGTTACATCTTCTATAATGTTAGCATATTTGAAACAAAGTGCCAAATCTTTTCGATCGCCAGCTGCATTAGCCATTTCAAGAATAGGCATTTGAAAAACACCACTAGTAATTGAATGCAATTTATCTTTTTCATCTGGAATGTCACTATATTCGGTGGGCACAGTAGGAAAAGATGTCGTAGTGCCAAGAGTATAAGAGTCACCACTAGTATTTCGCTCATACTGTCAAGTCCCAGGGAATGAAGGCTGAGCAGTTCCGCTAATACTAACAACACTGCCAATAGGAAAATTAAGTTGTTTCGTATCCATTTTCGAAACGCCTAAACACAATAAAAGGGAAGGGATTGATACAACAGAAATCCCGACTAAAAAGGAGCTGAAAAAGCCATTTTTTTTTTTATAGAAATAGACATATTATTTTTATTATAAGAAAAGCGCCCGTATTCCTCGGTTTGTAGTAAAAAAAGTTTAGATATAATTATAGTATGCCTTTGAATAAACAAGCAATTATCGATTTTGTTGAATCTACCCAATTACGTGACGACTTGCCAGAATTTAAAAGTGGTGATAACATCTCTGTTCATTTAAAAATTAAAGATGGAAACAAAACTCGTATTCAAAAATTCGAAGGTCTTGTTATTCGAGTTCGTGGTTCTGGATTAGGAAAAACATTTATTCTAAGAAAAGAAACATTAGGAGTTAATTCTGAAATCACCTTCAACTATGCTAACCCTAATGTTGTAAAAATAGAAATATTAAGAAAAGGTAAAGTTCGAAGAAACTACTTATCATACATTAGGAACCTTCATGGTAAAGCCGCTCGTATTAAATCTGCTACTACTGCCTCTTCTAAGAAAAAAGTTGCTTAATTTTATCATCTTGTTTACAAATTAATCCACTCCAAACTTCCGATATAATAAAGACATGTCTGATTTTAATATTGAAAAAAAGAACAACTTAATAAGATAATTGCTATGGAAAAACTTCATTTTAAAGAAAATATTGTCAACAACGTAGTTCTACAAAGACTGAACAAAATTCCTGGAGTTAATAAGAAAAAAGAAATCAAAATCTCCTTTTCTGTTTCCGCTATTTCCATTTCAGTTTCCCCAATTCCATACATCCTTAATGTCTACGAAATCGCTAAAAGAATTCAAAATTTAATTAAAGAAGAAATCATTTCAAAATTCAATAAACATATAATAATTAATGTGTCTTTAATCTCTTAAAACACAACTTATCTTATTTTTATGTCAAACCAACATACCAATCTAAAAAAAATCAATATTGAATTACTCTGCCTTATGTTAGAATACGGAGTAAAAAGACTAGTTGAAAATTATCGTTATATCGACGAACTTAATGTTTTCCCTGTTCCTGATGGTGACACTGGAACGAACATGAAAATAACAGTTGAAACGGGATACGAAGCAATAAAGAAACAATCATTCGAAGATATCTTTCTTTTAGGAAAAACATTTACTCGTAATCTTCTTCTTGGAGCGAGAGGAAATTCTGGAGTAATCACTTCCCAAATATTCAAAGGATTTTTTAAATACATTCCAGAGCAAACGAAAGAGATTGACATTTCTATGTTAGTAATGTGTTTTGCTGGTGCTAAAGAAACTTCTTATAAAGCAGTAATCACTCCTGTTGAAGGAACTATGCTTACTATTATCCGAGTTGTTAGCGAAATGTTATGTAAAGATGAAAAGAAAATAGATAATATCGAACAAATGTTTGAAAAAATAGTAAACATTGCTGAACAAACCCTTATCAAAACTCCTGAACTTCTTCCAGAATTAAAAGAAGCAGGTGTTGTTGATTCTGGTGCTTATGGTGTATGTCGTATTTTTGAAGGAATGAAATATGCAATCAATTTGTATACAGGAACCGTAAATTCTGCCAAACCCACATCCTCTTCTAATGAAATACAGGAAACAAAATCCTCTTCTAATGAATTTGTCGACAATAACGAAGGTTTTGGATACTGTAATGAATTCATTATGACAATTGGTTCTAGAGTTGAAGCTTCCCAAAAACAAAAAGAAAAATTCGATGAACACAAATTTAAAAAACAATTGGAAAAGATGGGTGAATCAATAGTTTTTGTTCGTGATGAAGAATTAGTTAAAGTTCACATTCACACACCATCTCCTTGAAAAGTATTTGAATATGCAAGCAATTTTGGAGAATTTAATAAAGTGAAAGTAGAAAACATGACTCTTCAATATCTAGAAAAAAATCCCGGATTAACATTACAAGAACTTTTTGCAAGATCCAATCCTTCTTCAAAGCCTCATGAAGATATCGAAATAAACAATACAAGTGATATCACCAAAATAATTGTCACTACCCCTGATAATAAAACAGCAGAATTATTTGAAGATAAGTTCGATATCAAAAACGTAATCAAAACCAATATTGTTGGAAATCCAAGTGTAACCAATTTCTTAAAACAAATCAAAGCAACAAATTCTAAAAAGATCATTATCCTTTTAGATGACTCCAATTATTTTATGTCAGCGGAACAGACTAAGAAAATGCTTCCTAAAGAAATCAATGTTGAAATTATTGTTACAAAAAATATTGCCATTTCCTATTACCTATGTTTATTATTTAATAGCAAAATATCTTACGAAAAAAATATTAAAATTATGCTTTCAGGATTTAAAAAGAGTGAGAGTATCTTAATCTCCACTGCAGCCAAAGAAGGAATATTCAATAAAGTTAAAGTGAGAAAAAACGATTTCTTTGTTATCTTCAATAAAAAAATAATCAAAGCCGGTGATAACTTATTTGAAATTTCGAATTCTGCCTTCTCTTTCTCTATTGGAAAAAGAAAAATAAGAGACATTTACCTTTTCGCTGGCGACAATGCTGGTGATGGTGAAGTTAAAAAGATTAGTGAGTTCATTGAAAAAACCTATAAAATCAAGCCAAATGTGTTTCATACAGACATCCAAAACTACCCTCTTTCTATAGCTTTTATTAAATAGGATTTAACCAACCCCATTTTTTAACTCTTATTTTATATAATATTAGTGTGAAAGGTTTCCTTTTCATGAATGTTCTTTGAAATCAATAATCAACAATCTTTCTGTTCCGGTATGTGGGAATGATATTTACTGTTAGGTTTTCATCTCCTAGCATACCTGAAACAATAAGACCAAATAATAAGATAACCAAAGATAACAAATATGATTCTAAATCAATAAGTTACAAAGGGCTTAAGGTGGATGCCTTGGGACTAGATGGCGATGAAGGACGTGCAAATCTGCGATAAGTTATGGGTAGGTGATAAGAACCGATGATCCATAAATCTCCGAATGGGGCAACCCACTTAGTAGAAGTACTAAGTATCATTAACTGAATACATAGGTTAATGAAGATATACCCACTGAAGTGAATCATCTCAGTAAGTGGAGGAAAAGAAATCAACGAGATTCCCTAAGTAGTGCGAGCGAAAGGGGAGAAGGGCACAAGATTCGATCTTGTATAATATTTTATAAATATAGCAGAAACTATTGGGAAGTAGTGCAATATAGTGTGATAGCCACGTATGCGAAATGTTTATAATCTGAAGCGAGTAAGACGGGACACGTGAAATCCTGTTTGAAGACGGGGCGACCATGCTCCAACCCTAAATACAAACTAGTCACCGATAGCGAATAGTACAGTGATGGAACGGTGAAAAGAACCCAGAGATGGGAGTGAAATAGAAACTGAAACCATAAGCCTACAACGAGTTAAAGCACATTAATGTGTGATAGCGTGCGTTTTGAAGTATGAGTCGGAGAGTTGTGTGGTGCATGCAAGCTTAAGTCGTAGAGATGGAGGCGTAGGGAAACCGAATGTTAATAGCGTGTTAAGTATGTATCAACAGACCCGAAACGGGGTGATCTAGTCATGGGCAGGTTGAAAGCTGAGTAAAATCAGCTGGAGGACCGAACCCACTTTCGTTGAAATGCCAGGGGATGACCTGTGACTAGGGGAGAAATTCCAATCGAACTCCGTGATGGCCGGTTCTCATCGATATAGCTTTAAGGCTAGCGTCTTGTGTTTATATATGAGGGTAGAGCTCTGATTGACTGATGGCGCCACCTCGGCGTACTGAATTCTATTAAACTACGAATACCATATAACATAGCAAGGCAGTCAGACAGTGGGGGATAAGCTCCATTGTCGTGAGGAAAAGAGTCCAGATCATTAACTAAGGTCCCTAATTTATGCTAAGTGGAAAAGGAAGTTAGATTTCTTAAACACCAAGGATGTTGGCTTAGAAGCAGCCATCGTTTAAAGAGTGCGTAACAGCTCACTTGTCGAGAAATTTTGCGCCGAAAATTCAACGGGGCTCAAGCATAAAACCGAAGTTATGGGTTCAGTAATATTACGATATTATTGAGCGGTAGATGAGCGTTGTATACTGGGATGAAGGCAGAGTGTGAACACTGCTGGACTGTATACAAGTGAGAATTCCGATGTGAGTAACGATTGAATGTGAGAATCATTTAAGCCTATTGAGTAAGGTTTCCAGGACTAGGGTCGTCCTTCCTGGGTTAGTCAGAA
>JAITDD010000031.1 GCA_031282725.1 Mycoplasmataceae bacterium | reverse complement strand
AAATTATCTTCGTTTCTTGTTACTTCATTAAATTCTTTAAAGCTCAAAGGCATAACTCGAATATCTTTGGTTCTGCCCGTTAATAGAGTGGAAAGTTCACTAGAAAGCATTCGTGAGTTAGAACCTGTTAAATAAATGTCGAATTTAATATCATTATTTTCAAACAAACCAAGGACACATTTTTCTCAACTAGCAATATCTTGAATTTCATCTAAAAAAACATAATTAATCTTTTTCTTGTGTGCTTTTTTAATAATTTGGTCGTAAAGTTCCATGTAAGATAAAACTTCAAACTTTGGATTAGAAAAATCATATTCAATAATTTGTTCATTATCTATTTTAAATTCTTCAATGAGCTTTTTTCGATATTGTTTTAAAATTGTTGATTTCCCACTTCTTCTTATTCCAGTAAGTATTTTAATATAGTGCCTATCTTTATA
This sequence comes from Mycoplasmataceae bacterium, assembly GCA_031282725.1. GTDB lineage: Bacteria > Bacillota_I > Bacilli_A > Mycoplasmatales > Mycoplasmoidaceae > Malacoplasma_A. The sequence goes on along the minus strand of JAITDD010000031.1, from coordinate 10,589 downwards.
CGATAACAGTTTGTCGATATAAACTTTTCGATAATACATTTCCATAAATTCATTATATCAGAAATTTTATAAAAACGGGGAAATCACAATTTTATAAAGATTGAGTTTGATGTTGGTAAATCTGTTGACGATGCATTCTTGTTTTATTAACTCAATAACTAATAAAGGAAAAGCTCAGTAAACCACCCATATATACACATCGATTTTATCTCGGAAAAATATCCTTATTAGTAATACTAAGATAGGTTTTCCAAATGTATGTTAGTTCATCAAAAAAAATAATCAACAGGTTTATATTAATTTGTATAATTTGATTGTGGAATTAAACAAAAACTATGGGGTATATTTAGATATAAAAAACATTGAAGATAAAGATGAAAAATACGAGTTTAACGAATTACTTGATGTACTAATAACCGGTGAATCATTACACAAAGATATTGATGGTGATATTATCCTGACACTAAAGAAGAATATTTCCAAGAAAGATGTGGAGTTTTTGCTTATATGGTTGCATCTCGTTTGAAGCAATACCACAAATATATTAATCAACTTCTTTTCAAAAAAAATGATGTAATAATAGACTGAAAGCAGGATGCTATTGAAGATAACGATTGATAAAAGAAAAATTAGATATTCTTTTTCATTTGATTCCGATATTGAAAAGTTAGAAATTTATACAGGTTCAAAAACTAAACCATATTACGAAATTCGACGATATTTAACGTTAGAATTAAAATTTACACATTTAAAAGATACTGATTACATTTCAGATAAACTAATATTCTCACAGGATTCATTATGTCCGTTTTTTGAGAAAAGGTATAACTTGAATTTTGATAAGCTAAAAAGTCTTCGGACACAAAGGATGATATATTCTCTATTTTCAATTTGATATCTTATTTTTAGATATATAACAACTATCTTTCAAAGACGTAAATCCGTTGTCTATGAAAAAATCCCGCATTTCTTTGTAATATTTTATTTTAAAATCTTTATCGGTCGTTTTTAAATCGAATGTTACACACCGGTAATATTTCATTTAATCAACTAAGCCGTCTTCTTTTCATTCTTCATATATATTATCAATTTCATCGCCTTGGTGAAAAATGAATTTTTTTACTTTTTTTCGTATTGTTGGTGCATATCTCGTTAAACCTAAAAATGCATGTATTAGTCCGGCGCCTTCACCATGAGGATAATTTGAAAAATAAATGCCTTTTTTTTCAGATTCAAAGGTTTTCCAAAATTCTAATTCATTATCAAAAACTTCTTTTTCCAATGGTGTTAATTCGTCTTTCAATTCTCATTCGACTCAATATTTTCTTTCCATATTTAATTAGCACTTCCCGCAATACAAATTAACGGGAAATTGGAGCATTTCTTTTATTAATTTAGCATTTGATTCTGTCTTTGTTCTCATATACCATTATTATAAAAATTGACTTAAACCTGGAGATTATTTTTTACTTTTTTTATGCTCTTCTCACGCACATTCAAAACCATATTGTCCGCCAAATCACTCTCTTCCTTCATTTTCTGCGAAACATACGACAATTTGTTTAACAAAAACACTAAAACTTTTAATTTCATCCTTATATTCTTTTTCATATAAGTCTTTTAAAAATCACAAATACTTTCCACTTAATTTTATCGAAATTATTTCTTCGTTAAGCTTTTGTTTTTCGATTTTAACATTTTTCATTTTCCGTAATAAATAATCGTTTATTTTAGTGTCATTCATATTATTTTGTTCATTCAGTTTCTTAATTATCAGAATTTTCGGTTCAATCTTTATAATAGTAGTTCTCATCTTTATTCATATGAAATTCAATAAATTTTTCAACTACTTCCTCCCATTTAATCTCACTAGTCGCAGAATGGTTTCCAATAATTTTTAATTTATTGTCAATGAATGTTAATTTTTCTAACAATCCTAACCAAGCTTGATTTCATTTTTTTCTTTCATGATAACTCATATACAGCTCAATTAAAATGCTTAACCCGTAATTTTTTGCCGTCCCGTTATTATTTAATAATACGACAGATTTATATTCTTCACCATTTTTTTCATCAAAAACACTTTGTATAGGTTCATTCATTAAATATCATAAATAATCATAATAAGAATTATCGATAGTATTAAATTTTTTGAATTTATCATTCAACAATTCAATTTTTTCGTTGATTTTTTCAATATTAAATTTTCGTTTCGTATTTATCATATATTAATATTATAGCAAAAGTTGTTTTTTTTACAAACTTTTGGTTATTCATTTTTTTCCTTTGAACACAATTGTGTTTTCAGAACATAATTCTTCGGACGATTGTCAACCATCTGGCACATAAATTAAGTATTCATAAACCCCTAAACTATTTCCTTTAACATATATCACATCGAAACTTCCAGTTAATATGCCAACTAATTGTTCACCATTATTATTAGTAAATACGCTTGGTTCTTCACGAAGATGATGCAAATAATTAACGCTTCCTGGATTTAATATTGTCTGAGAATTAAAAAATTTCAATTGTTGATGCAAATGTCCCATACATATTATGTCGGCATCAGAATGTTTTTTAATCAATTCATAATCAGGAATAAATTTTGATAGTTCATGTGGCTTATTTGTGAATTTAATACATTTTCAAAATTTTGGTATATCACCATGAGCTATAAAAAAATTTCAATCATTTATTGAAAATTTGAGTGAATTACTAGTTCGGGGTTCGTCTCAATTACCATCTACGCTATAAATTTCATATTTATCTTTTAATTTTTCAAGATATTGCTTGTCTTCTATATCACCGCAGTCAATGATAATATCCGGTTTTACAAATTTTAAGATTCTTTCTAGTCTTTTATATCCTTCCGTTTTTACACTAAAAGCGTTACCTAATAAATGACAGTCAGAAATCAATAGGATTTTCTTATCGTATTTAAATTCATTCGGTGATTTTTTAATTTTTTGTTCGTTTGTTACATCTTTAATGTTTTTATTTAATTCATTGAAATTTTTTTCTTCTTTTTTATGTTTTGATTTTTTAGTCATCTGTTTTCGCATATAACTTCTTTCTATCGATTGCATATTTCATTGTATTCTTTTAAATTCCACGTAACTGCTGGGCTCTTCAACTTCGTAATCTTTGCATCACTTTTTAAAATCTTCGTAATTTCCACCTAGTGATGTAAGATATTTTCCGGAACATTTTCATTTTTGTCATCATGATTCTTCACGACTTTTTTTAGTACAAGCTAATATTAAAAAAATAAGCGAGATAACACTTAAAATTGCAGGAATTCATACTAGCGGAGGGAATTCTTTACCAGCTCCCGTCGCGCTAAAAAATATAGTCAAACCAATGAAAAATATAAATAAAACCGAATATCCAAATATCATTATTTTGTTTCTTCTTCCTTGAATTTACTTAAAATTTGTTTATCATTTTCAACACCAGACTTTTCATCTTTAATTATAGAAATTTTTCTGTTTTTCTTGTACTAATCTAATTGATTAAACCTCTATCTTTTCAAGATTCCATTATGTCTTCTGGTTCATTGTTAATGTAAATTTCTATAAAATTTACTTTATCTCAAACTTCTTTATTTTTTTCCAATATTGCATGTGCTAAGTCAAATAAATAAAATCAAGTTTGATCTTTGCCACCAACATAATACTTCCCGTCTATAAATACTAATTCCCCCCATTTCATTCACTCATGTATTTGTTTTTCTTCCTCTTTTGTTAAAGGTTTTTTTCATTCAACTTCTAACCGATTTCCTTTATTTAACACCACAACCAAAATTATATAAAAAGATATAAACTTGTGCAAAAATAACCAACAGGTTTAGTAAAAAAATATAATACCGCTATGGAAGATTTTGATAAAATTTACAATATGGAAATCGTTTGAAAAGAACCATTAACAGAAGAAGAACAAGCTTTTTTCGATAGGTCTTGTCAATTTTGAAAAGTATTTAAACATACTGATGACAAATATTATTCTAGATTCACAAGTAATCCGAAAGGTGCTTTGTTTGAAGTTACTGTGGAATGTGAAAGTAATATGATTTCGATAATAAGGAAAGCTGAGAGTTGGTTTATTTCTTATGGTAAATATTACACTAGTTTAATTGCAGAATGAAAACGTGATGGAATTATTAAGATTACTAAAAATAGTAATAAAATAGATGAACATTATCGTTATCTTTCTTTTGATTTAGACACAAAAGATCCAAATTTTAATTGTGATATGTACATTGAATTTAGAAAATTTATGATTATGAATGGTTTTAATCCTATGAAAGATAACAATTATTTGAGTAAAAATAAAGTTTCAGAACGTGAATTGGGAAAATTGGATAACAAAATTTGCCTTCTTTTTCCGCAGATGATCAAATGTTGCAAGAAATTTGAATGAACAGTATGGGAACAAGAATTATTAAATGACGATTAAGCGAAAATGAAAATACTTGTTGAACAAAATGATGAAATGGAAAAGAAATTAGAAAAAAACAAACAACAAGAAAAAGGCGGAATATATGAAACGTTATGTAGCAAAAGCTCAAACTGCAATTGCTCAAAGTAATCTTCTTCCGATAAATGATGAATGTTTTAAACCTCGGCTTGATAGTAGAATTGATATTCCGGGGCATGAAGTACAATTCCAGGAAAAGGTTCATCATAATTTGCGTGAGTCTATTATTCGTTCTTTATGTATATCAAACAGTTAAATATAGGAACGATTACAACCCAATGGACAAGAAATTGTTACGGAATAATCTGTGTTACCAAACTAAATAACAAAACCTGTTGCCCCCCTTCTTAAAGCTTTTCCTATTTAAACTTCTAATCTAATCAACAAATAAACCAGATAAGATTTCTTCTAATACCAGAATATAAAAATGTGGCAGAGTATACAAATTATTTTGATAACCTACGTTATTTTTGCAGAATTTTAATCCGATCATTTTTTGATTTTTTTCTAAAATATAGTTTAAAGATGAAGATATAGTTTTTCCACTTTTAACTTCGATAGGAAATATTTTCTTATTCTTTGCGATTACGAAATCTATTTCAATATCTTTGCCTTGATTTATTTTATCGCTACAATAATAAAATAGTTCGCATCCACTTGAATTAATAGCTTGTGCCATAAAGTTTTCAAAAATCGCTCCTTTATATGTCAAATAATCTTCATTAATAATAGAATCATAAATACTTTCGTCGTTTAACATTGAAATTAATAAACCGGTATCAACAAAGTAAATTTTAAAGTTATCAATTTTATGATTTCCTTTTAAAGGTAATTCTAAATTTGTAAGATTGTAACAAAAATTAATCATACTTGAATTGCTTAGCCAATTTAATCCATAAACATACCGTTCATATCTAGCATTTTTATTAATTAAGGAAAACTTAAATTTTTTATTCTCTTTTGCCAATTGAGCAAGAATAGTTTCAAAACACTCAACAGCTTTTAACATTATCTTTTTATCTCTAATTTTGAAAATGTCGTTTTTATAATCGGAAATAATATTTTTTTTGATATTGATAACGTTACTCATAGAATTCGTTTCGCAAAAACTGCAAACAACTTTTGGCATCCCTCCTAGACACAAATATTGTTTAAATAGATTATTCATAGTATTGAACAAGGCTGAGTTTATTCTTTCAAACCTTAACATTTGCTTTTTTATTTCATCTATTTGATTTTCGTCGTATTTTTGGCTTCATAAAAATTCTTCAAAATCTAATGGATACATTTTTATTCTTGTTAAAAAACCAACAGGATAAAATTTAATTGTTTGATTTATGTTTAATAAACTTCCGCTAATGATAAAATGATAATCTGTTTCTTGAATTAAGGGTTTTATTCAGTTTAAAATATCGCAATATTCTTGTATTTCATCGAAGAATATGTATGTGTTTTTATCGAATTTTTTATCTTTAAAATATATTCGTAGCGTTTGGATAACTTCGGCTACATTTTTACTTTCTTGGAAAAGATTGAACATGTTTTTGTCAAAAGAGAAATCTATTTTGATAAATGAAACATTACCTTTTGCTTTAAAATAGTTTGTAATAACTGTTGTTTTTCCAATTTGTCTAGCACCTTCGACAAAAAGTGCGGTATCCTTTTTTCCTTCATCTCATAGTTTTATTTTCGTAGTTATTTTTCTTTTAAGAATTGTTTCGACCATATCAATATTATAAAAAAACGTGCAAAATTCACGAAATTAGTATCCAAATTCGTGCAAAATTCACGAAAAATGGAGAATTAACTTCGCGCTTTTTTATCAGATTTAAATTAAAAATATAATTTGATTATGGAATTAAATAAAGATTACGGGATATATTTAGAAATAAAAAACATTGAAGATAAAGATGAAAAATACGAGTTTAACGAATTACTTGATGTACTAATAACCGGTGAATCATTACACAAAGATATTGATGGGTGATATTATCCTGATACTAAAGAAGAATATTTCCAAGAAAGATGCGGGGTTTTCGCTTATATGATTGATTCTCGTTTGAAACAATACCACAAATATATTAATCAACTTCTTTTTAAAAAAAATAATGAAATAATCGATTGAAAGCAAGATGCTATTGATGCTAACGATTGGTAAGAGAAAAATTAGATATTCTTTTTCTTTCGACTTAGATACTGAAAAGTTAGAAATATATACTGGTTCGAAAACTAAACCATATTACGAAATTCGACGATATTTAACGTTAGAATTAAAATTTACACATTTAAAAGATACTGATTACATTTCAGATAAACTTTCGTTTCGTCAAATGTATAAAAAAACTGAAGATTTTAATTATAAATTTCCGTATTTTCAACTTTATAAGAAAAAATTTACAATTGCGGAAATTAACGAAAACATTATTGATGGTTCAAAAATTTTAAGCGAAGTTATTAATCGTGATAATCATTTACAAGAAAAAAATAATAATCATGTACTGTCGATTTAATCAGACAATTAACCAACAAATCTTTACTTTCGCTTTCATTAAGAATATTGCATTCTAAATAAACCCATTTTTTTTATCCAATTCCGTGTTCCGATTTATTAAAAAGTCAATGGTGAATTAATCGATCGTTTTATTTTTCTTTACTTTTTTACTTTTTCGAATAGGTAATAGAGTAGCACCATCATCTGCAAATTCTCATGAGTGGTGTATTTTGTAATATAAAATAACAGCAGACGGATGAGCTTTAGAAGTCTTATATTCTATATAGTGTCTTCTATAACCATTCTTAAATGTGAAAAGAGTGTAAAGATAATTTTTATTATCCTCTTTAACTTCGCTCTTTACTGCTATATCAGATAAATCGTAGAAGTATTGATTATCCCTTTCTCGTGTAAGATCGTCCAAATAAACCGGCTCGGGAATGTTTATTTTTTGGTTTATATTTTGCCATAGTAACTAATAAAATTATAAGAAAAATAAAACAGTGCTTATACATGTATTTCCTTCCCTTATTTTCTAAGATTTTTCAAATTTTGTTTTTCTTGCTTCAATTCTTCTAGTTCTTTTTTTAATTGCTTTTTTAACTCTTTGTATAATTCGGTGCATTCTTCCTTTTTCTTTTCTTTGAAAGAATATTTTTCACCCATTTTAACTGTTATTATAGGGGAAAAAACAAGGGAAAATTTTCTTCATTTTTTAAAAATTATTTAAGTTTAGCAGATAAGGAGGCGTTCCTTTTAGATAATATCTTTCAAATTACTTCCTTTTTTATATGTTTTAATTTTCTTTTGACTATATCATTTTTTTAGTAAAGGATCGAATATTTTTCAACTTTGTAATATTTCATCATTAGAAGTAAACACACTTTTGTTATTATTGAACACATTGAAAAAAACAGCATTGTAACCGTCCAAAAAATTGTCTGAAATAGATACCGCTTTTTCGTTGTATATCACTGTATCTTTTTCCAAAGGTATATAAGGAGAAATGATTATTTTTGTTTGTTTATCATTTTTTCAACTTATATTAATTGAACTCTCTTTTATATCCAATCCCTTTCCAGTTATCAAGTTTAAAGGAATAGATTGGAAAAGTGGGTTTTTAGAATAAACAGTTACTTTAGCAAATGTTTCTGTAACAGAAGATTTATTTCCTACTTCTTGTTTATATCCTTCATATTGTGCATTGACACATTCTTCATAATTGGGGATATACAATTGATTGATGCAAGATACCCTTTCGGATAAAGAGGAAGAAAGAGTAAGAATAAGAAGTTCCATTAAATGACCTTGAATAAAATCTCTTAAAGCTCCAGTTTGTTCGTAAAATACACTTCTTCCTTGAATATCAAGCTGTTCCAATCCGATAACATCAATTTTTTTCACATAATCCTTATTGAAATATTTTTTAAATAATTGTTTGTTTGCTTCTTTGAAAGGGAAAATTATTTGACTATTTCTTTTTGCTAGATAGTGGTCGACTTTATAAACTTGTTCTTCTTTAAATCATTTGTTTATTACGGAAAGGAAGGAGGAAGCTGAGTCATAATCGGTACCAAAAGGTTTTTCTAAAAGAAGTTTAACATTATCCTTATTAAATCCTGCTTGTCCTAACATTTCAACATACATTAAAGCACTTGAAGGAGGAGTGGATAAATAGATATAAAGTTGATCTTCTTTCTTTAAATCCAACTTTTTTAAAAAATCAACATATTCTAGTAATGAATCGTTAAGTTTTATTCCATTAAATTCAATGAAAGGGTGAGAAGGAAAAAGATCTTCTGGATTGATATCTCTTCGTGAAACTCCATAAAGGATTATGTTTGGTATTTTTTTATTATTACACAAATAAGCAAGACTAGGCAATAACATACGTTTACTTAAATCCCCGGTAATTCCGAAAATAAGGACGATATTTCTCATACCATGATTATATTCTCTATTTATGCGATAAACAACTACTCCAAGTTCGTTAGCATAGTTTAAGTTGTGATTCGAATAATCAAGTCAAAAGTATTAAATGGTTCTTTCGTTTTCCGCGCATTTATATATTTGAACGAAAATAACTTCTTAAAAATGAAAATTCATTTTTATAATTTTTGTATGAAAGAAGAAAAATATCGAGTTAATATAGTAAAAATCCTTTCTTATGCTTTGATTTTTGTTTTTTCAATCAGTGTTTTTCTTCAACTTTTGGGCCCTTTAATATACAATAATACTGCAGAATATAAAAATGTCTGGAAATTTTTTATTTTTTTCACACATCAAACTGGAATAATTAGTATGATATACGCGATTCTTTTGCTCATAAATAAAAGTAAAAAATTAAATTCATATCTCGGAATTATCAATACTGGCAACTTCCTTATCGTCAATATTGTTGCTTGAGTTGTTTTGAAAAGTTACACAGGTTGGGATGTTAATTTTAATCTTAATGTTCTTACTGATATTTTAGATCACTTTGTCCTTTTTATTCTTTCCACCACTTTATGATTGACAACATTAACTAATAAATACTTTTATCGTTACAATGCTACGGTTCGAGTGAAACCTACTCTTTTATTCTCGTCCTTATTCCCGACTACTTTCCTAATTTTTGCAATAGTATTTAATTTTGTAAAAATCGATGGTGCTTATTTTAGTGTCTATGGAATTTTAACAAATTTCAATCCTTTAAATGATGGAAGTTATTGAACTTTTGTTGTTGTTCCCTTCATTTATCTCATTTTCCTTTCAACGACTTACCTTTACTTCTACCTCTTTAATCACCACTACTACGAATACAACTTTAATCGAGATTTGTCTGTAAAAGAGTATGGTAGACTTAATTTTCTGATCTATTTCTATTCTATTTTCCTTTTTATTGACTTCCTTGTTTTTATCGGGACGATATACAATAGTGAAAGCATCCTTTTCAAAGTATTGATGGTAATCAGTCTTATCATCTGTGTTGCAGCTATCATATATTGTATTATCATCTTTGTTCGATTTTTAAAATTAGGGATATATAGTTTCTTGAATATTTTATTTACTCTTATTATTATCTGTTCTTTTTTAGAAATAATCGGAAAGATAACCGCTGTTCTTTATCTATTAAATATCTTTGATAAGTTTTTCAACACCCTTTCTGTGGGCAATATAGCAATTGTTTGTTCTTCTTATTGTGGATTAAACATTGTTCTTGCTATTTGGAGTTTTTGTTATTTAAATACAAGAAGAGTAAGTAAGGAAGTTTAATCTCTTAAATTCACTTATTCTAAAAACAACCATTTTCTCAAATCTAGGTCTATATACGATGTTATGAAGCTTTAACACCATTGTTAGACCGTCCTCTTCTTCTTAAAACCCATAAAAAGTTAACTTTTTGTTTTTTTGTCGCTATATATATATGTATGGTTCAAGACTATAAAGACACAATCAAATCGTTCGAAAGCAAGTTTGGTAAAGATATTTTTCATCATTCAGAATCCTTCAAAAAAGAGGATATTATCTCAACAGGAAGCTTAATGTTAGACAATATCTTAGGAATTGGTGGTTTACCAAAAGGAAGAATCGTTGAAATTTACGGAAATGAAAGCTGCGGTAAAACTACTTTGGCATT
>JAITDD010000006.1 GCA_031282725.1 Mycoplasmataceae bacterium | reverse complement strand
TTGGAAGAATTAGAGTTGTTGTAAAACCATCGCAATCTTCGAAAGCTGAATTTCCGATGGTTGTTAGAGTTTGAGGGAAAGTTAATTCTCCGGTTAAAGAAGTACAGTTTTTAAAAGTTAAGTTTCCGATTGTTGTTAATCCTTCATGCAAGACTAAAGAAGTTAAACCACGACATTCTTCAAAAGCGGAACCTCCAATAGTAGTTACGGTTTGGGGTATTTTTAATTCTCCAGTGATATGTTCGCAATTTTTAAAAGCACTACTACCTATTTCTTTAACTTTGTCTCCTAATTTTATAGTGGAATTCAAACCAGAACAATTTTCAAAAGCTGAGTCACCAATTTCTTCTACACTGTCTGGAATTGATAACTCTCCGGCGATATGCGTACAATTTTCAAAAGCAGAGTCTCCGATAATTTTCACTTTGTGGCCGAGTTTTATTGTTGAATCTAAACCAGAACATCCTTCAAAAGCTTCTTTTCCGATTTCTTCAATATTATCTCCAATTGTTATACTTCCTTTCAAATCTGCTCCTTTAAAAGTTTCATCTTCTATTTTTGTTACAGGAATTGGATTATCGTATCCTTCCACTTTAACATAATCAGGGATAATGAGATCTTGTCCTTCTATCTGATCAGATGAACCTTCTTCTTTTTCAATTACCGCAACCGGATTTTCTGGGTCCACATTATTTACTTCGCAAAATAAGTTATCGCTTTTTACTCCTTGAAATTTGATTGGAGAATCTGGAACGCAAAACGCAAGGCAACGTAAATGAAAATCTTTTTCCGCCGTTTCTCCTTTTCCGTCATTCACTGTTAATTTGTAAGTTTTAAAATTACCTTGTTCATCTGCTTCGCTAATTGGAGTTCCTGAAATCTTTCCTTGTCCTTCATCAAAATTTAATCCCAAAGGAAGAGAAGGAGAAATGGAAAATTCTGGTTTTTCAATATAGCTTCCATCCTTATATTTAACAGAGAAGGCAAAAGGTTCTATAGTTTCATTTAATTTTAAATCAAGATTGTTAATATTTCCGATTTCGATTCTTTTATCTTGTTTTGGACTTGAAGAACAGTTTTTTAATAAAAGGATTAAGGCAACAACTCCACCAGCAACTAAAACCCCAGCTGTTGTTATTTGGATGATTCTTTTAGTTTTTTTGTCCATACTTTAAAGAAGTATTAAAGTGGATTAGAGAAAGAAATGGGGGGGGGGGGTTGCTTTTTTTAGCATTACTTGTAACATTATATTTGTGTCAAAACATCCAATAATTAAAGTGGACTTTTTTACGAAATATTTATGTAATTTTTAGTAAAACCGCAAAAATTTGTTTGATAAAATTCTTCTTATATACAAAAAACCGCATTTTAAGAGGAGAAAACAAGAATTATCTCTAAAGATTTAATCACTGAATCTGTGCAAAAATAATCAACAGGTTTACCTTATTAAATATAATAAAAGTATGACAAAAGCTGAATACCTTAATTATGAACTTTCACAACTCCAAGCTAGCATTGAGAATAACCCAACAGGATTAGGTGCTTCAGAAATACATGCGAGATATAACACTATACTGAAAGTAATCAGATATATAAACCAACATCCAGAACAAACCACTAGAATTTCTACCGCTGATATTGATGATTTTAAAAATTCTGAGACATTCGACGAAATGATGGGTGGTGAATTTGGAGAAGATGATGCTAACGATAGTATTAATTCACTTTCATTATCAGAAATTATTACTTTTCAATCAATCTCTCTTCTTTCACTTGTTAATTTAAAATTATGAGAAGATAAGTTTGACTTGATTTCTTCAAATGACATCGGTGGAGCTACAAAATTCACTCATGATGTTATCACTCCATTAGTAAAAAGAAGAATAAGCTCTGAATTACTCACCACTTCACAAAAAACAAGAATTACAGCATATGAACAAACTTGAATCCAACGAATTAATAATAGAAACGATCTTTCGCAAGAACAAAAAGATGTAATTACTCAACATTTTCGTGAATCAATCGCAGCAATTCAAGAAGATGAATCGATCACAATGATTAAAAATATTTTAACAACCAATCCTAATTTACGAAGAAAAATGCTTTTCCAAGTCGTTGCTAATAATAGAAGAGCTGATTTTTATGATGAATCTGCTTCAAAACTTGATGGAGAAATTGCACCCAATATCGGTATCTATGGTGAAGAAAGTCTTTTTTTTCTTCCAAAAAACACAACTCTTAATCATATGTGACAAATTTTAAAAGGTAATTTAGTTATTTCTATGGATTATTTTGTTAGTCAAAGCTATATTCTACAAGAAACTGCGGCGGCCAATCCTGAATTTAAAAAATTAATGGAAAAAGATATTGGACTTCTTGCTTATCATGTTATGGAAAAATGTGATTTAACAAAAAATATGCACGTTATTTTTGATTCGTCAATTAAAGATCACAAATTAAAACAAACCAATCGAATCATTGGAAGAAATATTCAAAAAATTTGGATTGAAAAAAAGATAGAAACCGCATCTTCTTCCGATTACAGAAAAGCTACTTCGTTCATCGCAGATTTTGACGAAAAATATAATCGTTTAAATGAATTAACAACTAAACGAACAGCCGAAGGCAATATCGCCCCTAGCGAATCAAAAGAGTTAAATAGACTTACAAGGTACTTAGAATCTTCTGTTAATACAACCAAATACTTAGCGGCACAAAAATACCTTATCGATTTTGTTATATTACAAATTCAAACCGCAGCAGAATTATTAATTAATGCTCCAATTATTTCAAAGTTACATAAAGATGATTTCTTTTTTAAAGAAGCAAGAATAAAATCACATTTAAGAGAAGTTTATGATAACAAAATGCAAAAATTACCTTCCTTTAGTTCATATTGTAAAGCAGCAGAAGTCACAAATTTACAAGGAACATTCAAACAAAAAATCGAACAAATTAGAACTGCAACAACACATGAAGTTCAACCTATGCGTGAAACATATTCTTCATTTAACACCATTGCCGAACAGAACATTAACGAAAAAGAAACAGTTCGAGCAAGCGAAGCACAGCATCAACAGCAACAAGAAGAACGTAGAATTCGAGAAATTCAAGAAAACCCAGAATTACTAATTCAACAAAATATTGGTTCCGATTGCGGTGTATTCCGTAACGAAAGAATTAATATTGCTTATCAAATGTTCGGAGGAAAAATAAATTCTATACAAATGGCAATGAATAGAATTGATGATGATATTAGAAGAACACGACAGCTAGCAGCGCGACCCCAACCCGCTCACGCTGATCCTGTTGTTAATGATGATGAATCGACGAATCCACCTGAAGCAGCACAACCTCAACCTAATGATGCCCCTGTTGTTAATAATGAACCAACAAATCCGCCTCAACCTCACACTGAAATCGATATTCTAGTAGAACGAATTCTTGCAAATAAAGAAAACATATGAATGCTTGCTCGTTCTCGACTGTATGAAAAACAAATGCAACGTGTTGAACAAGAAAGCCAAAAATACGGTATCGATCCAGGTCAATTAACTGAGTTATACTGTTCCGATTTAAACAAAGATACTAGAGCTTCTTGTATTGAATGTTCCATGAATTTTTATGTTGGATAAAACCTTTTCGGTATATCCCTTGTGTAAGTGGAATAACTAATCTATTTTTATCTTTTATACACGAATGTTTTTAGAGAGATTTTGGTGGAATGTACTAATCTTTCTTATATACAAAAAACAAGAATTATCTCTAAAGATTTAATCACTGAATCTGTGCAAAAATAATCAACAGGTTTAAAGAAAAACCCAAATAAATAATTTTATTAGTATAACATCAACATGACGAAAGCTGAATTCCTTAACAACGAATTTTTAGAACTTCAAGCTAGCATCGCGAATAACCCAGCAGGATTACGTGCTTCTGAAGTAAGTGCTAGATACTATGCAATATTAAAAGTTATCAAATATATCAATGAACACCCGCAAGAGAGTGAAGTGATTTCGATTGATAATATTGCTGATTTTAAAAATTCTGATGCATTTCAACAAATATTAAGAAGTGAAATGTGAGAAGACAATATTAATGAGGCTGTTGAATCACTTTCATTGCCTGAAATTATTACTTTTCAATCTATCTCTCTCCTTTCAATTGTTAACTTAAAATTCTGAGAGGTAAATTTTGAAACACATTCTAGAGCAGATGATATCTTTCTTGCAACAAAATTCACTCACGGCATTATCGCTTCATTAATTAAAAAAACAAATCATAAATTACTTTCTTTTGGTGAACATGCAAGAACAGTAGCTTATGAAGGATATTGAATCGAACAAATTAACAACCGAAGTGACCTTACTCAACAGCAAAAAGAAGCACAAATCCAACATTTTCATGAGGAAATCGCAGCACTTCAAATAGACCCATCATTTACCTTAGTTAAAGATGCTTTAACAATTAATTCTAATTTAAGAAGAAAAATGCTTTTCCAAGCCATTGCCAATAATAAAATAAATTCTAGCGTGACTCAAATAGCTTCAAGACTTAACGGTAAAAATGCTGCTAATATCGGTGTTGAAGGTCGAGAAAGTCTTTTTGTTCTTCCAGAAAACACAACTCTTAACCATATGTGACAAATTTTAAATGACGATTTAGTTATTTCGTTAGCAACCAGCGTTAGTCAAAGCTATGTTTTGCAAGAAGCTATTGCTGCAGATCCTGAATTTAAAAAATTAATTAAAAAAGATATTGGACTTCTCGCTTTTCACGTTATGGAAAAATGTGATTTAACAAAAAACACTCATGTTATTTTTGATTCGACTATTAAAGATCCCAAATCAAAACAAACCAATCAAATCATTGCGAGAAATATTCAAAAAATTTGAATTGAAAAAAAGATAGAAACCATTACTTCTTCAGATTGCCGAAAAGCTACTTCATTCATCGCTGATTTTGATAAAAAATATAACCGTTTAAATGAATTAACTGCTAAACGAACAGCACAAAACAATATTACTGCAAGAGAATTACGAGAGTTAAATCGACTTACTAGTTACTTTGAATCTTCTACAAATAAAACAAAATACATAGCTGCACGAAAATACCTTATCGATGTTTCTATAAAACAAATTGAAATCGCAACAGAATTATTAATTAGAGCTCCAAGTATTTCCGAATTACATAAAGATGATCTATTTTTTAAAGAAACAAGAATAAATTCCCAATTAAGAGGTATTTATGATAACAAAATGGAAAAATTACTTTCCTTTAGTTCATATTGCAGAGATGCCGCTGCCACAAATTTTCAAGGTTCAGTTGAACAAATTAGAACTGCATTATCACAAGAAGTTGAACCTATATGTGATGCTTATTCTTCATTTAATACTATCGCTGAACAAAATTCTAACGATAGAGAAACAGTTAGACAAACTGAATTACAACATCAACAACAACAAGAAGAACGTAGAATTCGAGAAATTCAAGAAAACCCAGAATTACTAATTCGACAAAATTATTCCCTTGATCGTTCAGCATTCCTTTGAGCGAGAATTGAAATCGTTCAAGAGTTACTTAAAGATCGAGGTTATTCTAAAAATTCTATACTACATGCAATAGGAAGCATTGATTTTGCAATCACGAGAGAAAGAGAACAAAATGAAATAGCGGCGGCAAATCCACCAGTAGCTGCACCAGAACCACAAACTAACGATGCTTCTGCCGCTAACGATGAATCAGCAAATCCGGAAGTAGCACCACAAGCTAACGATGAATCTGTTGTTATTAATGATGCACCAGCAAATCTTCAATCATCTCCCCAACCACGAGCTCGTTTAGAAAGAGATATTTTAAAGGATTTAATTCTTGAAAATAAAGATCTCATATGAGCTGAAGCTCGTTCCCGATTGTATGAAAAACAAATGCAACGTGTTAAAAAAGAAAGTCAAGAATTTGGAATCGATCCTGACCGATTAATTGAAGTGTATTGTCACGATTTGAATCCACGAACTCGTTGTATGGATTTTTATATTAGATAAAACTCTTTTAACGCATTCTTGAAATAAGTAGAAATAACTAATCTATTTTTATCTTTTATACACGAATGTTTTTAGAGAGGTTTCAATGGGTCTATTTGCTTCTTTTTTTAATTTCTTTCATAATATCTTTTTGTAGTGGTCTGCCTGTTTGTTTCTTTCACATCGCATCAAATATTTCAATAAGATCAACTAATTGTTCTTTTGATGCTTCTTTTCATTTTGGCTTGTAAACTTTTGACATATTAATACTTACTCCTTTACTATTTTTATATTTAATAAGGAAATTTGTATGATTGAGCAAAAGCATCTTCTTCTTTTTTTCTATAAATTCGGACTCATTGATAAATTATTATCGCATTAATATTGTAACATTTTTTTGTTTTAAAAAAGCTTCATAGAAAGAAAATATACTCGTCCAAGTTTCAGGGTTCGGTCTAAGGGATAGTTTGGTCAAACATGATCAATTTCTATAATTTAGATGTTTCTAGTTTATTAATAAAATGAAAATTAAAAAAATATCATTTTTAATTGCGCCACTATTATTTTTACCATTTTTTTCTTCTTTTTTAATCTCATGTAGTAAAAAAAATCCCGACAATTGTATTTTATCAAATGAAATTGCTATCCCAAGCCATAATATTGCAACAGGAAGTACCGAATTTAGTTTAAAACTTTCTTTTGGTAATTTATACTTTGGAGGAAAATGAACAGCAGGCTCCGCATTGCCAACGGGTTTTCATATTGAAGGAAGAACGGTTGAGTGAATTACTGAATATCGATTATTTTATTCAGGCACAGCAATAAACTCTGATATTGTTATTCCAGCAAAATCTATTACTTATCAAGTCGGAAATTCTACTTACGCAAACGAACCTTTAACAATAAAAGTAGTCGAACCAATATCAACAAATAAAATTACTTTACCAAATCACGCTATCGCAAATAATAGTAAAGAATTTGAACTCGCCTTTTCTTCTGGAAATTTAACAAATAACGGATTGTGAAATAAAGGTACTGCTTCTTTACCACAAGGTTTTTCTTTTTATGAAAACAAAATAAAATATAAGGGATCCTCAATTACAAACAATATTACCATTCCGGCCAAAACCATTACTTACCAAATAGGAGATTCGATTTATACAAACCAACCTCTAACGATTAATGTTGTTGAACCGATTTCAAGTGATCAAATTTCGTTATATAACAATGCAGTTGGAAGTGGAATAAGCAAATTTCAGTTACCTATTTCTTCTGGAAATTTAGAATACGGGCGATGAAATTATGGCACTTCAACAATGCTCGGGGGTTTTTATTTAAAAGATGAATGGGAACAAGGTGGGGGTTATTTTCATTATTCCGGTTCTGCATTATCCACCTCTGTCATTGCCATCCCCGCAAATTATTTTAATTATTGTGTTGGAAATACGGTTTATTCAAATAATCCTTTAACATTAAATGTAGTTCCCGCTATTTCAAGTGAACAAATAAAACCAAACGAACAAACATTCGTAAAAGGAACGGATAGAATTAATTTATTATTTAGATGTGGGGGGTGTCCAGAAGGAGGTTTTTGAGATAATGGTGCAATTAATTTACCACCAGGTTTCAGTTTGTACGATTCTGAGGAATATATTGATGGTAATTTACACTATTCGGGCTCGCCATTAAATAATTCTATAACTATCCCAGCGGGAAGTATTAATTACTATGTAGGAAATAATGTTTATACAAACCAATTAGTAACTTTAAATCCTATTGAGCCTGTATCAAGTGATCAAATCATCTTGCATAACCACATCCTTTCTAAAAATAGTTCAAAGTTTACGACTCAAATTTCACAAGGAAGTTTAAATGAAGGTTTTTGAGTTAAAGGAAAGAATGCTTTGCCTCTCGGCTTTTATTTAACCAACGAATGGGATGAACTTGACGGATTACTACGATATTCGGGACCAAAAATAACAACATCGAGCATAGTCATCCCAGCAGGAAGTATTGGTTATCAAATAGGAAATAACATTTACACAAATCAACAATTAACCATCAATTTTGTTGAACCGGTTTCTAGTAATCAAATTACATTAGTGAATCACGCTGTTGCATCTGGCACTTCTGTATTTGATTTACAACTTTCTAGTGGAGAATTAGGAGAAGGAAAATGATGCGACGGGAATACTAGTTTACCGTTGGGATTCAGTTTAGATGGCGGCTGGGGTGTTGATGGTTATTTGCACTATTTAGGATCGCAATTAACTGGAAATGTTACAATTCCCTCCGGATGCATTAGTTATTCAGTTGAAGGGGCTGTATATACAAATGAAGATTTAACGATAAATGTTGTTACTCCACAGGTTAGTGAACAAATTACTCTATTAAATCACACTGTTGCGATTAATTCCACTTCATTTGATTTACCTTTTTCTAGTGGAGGATTAGGAGAAGGAGATTGAAGCAAAGGCAGTGTAGAATTACCAACGGGATTTAGTTTAGATGGCGGCTTACACTATTTAGGATCGCAATTAACTGGAAATGTTACAATTCCTGAGGGTGTTATTAATTACCAAGTTGGGAATAATATTTATACGAACCAATCTTTAACAATAAATGTTGTTACTCCACAAGCTAGCGATCAAATTACGCTATTAAATCATGCTATCGCATCAGGTGTTTCTGAATTTGATTTACGACTTTCTAGTGGAACATTAAGTGAAGGGAATTGAAGTGTGAATTTGCCAAACGGTTTTAGTATAAAAGATGATTGGGGTGAAATCTTTTTACACTATTCCGGTTCTCCTTTAATCGCTAATGTTACTATTCCCGCAGGAAGTATTAATTATCAAATTGTGGATAATATTTATACGAACCTTTCTTTAACAATAAATGTTGTTACTCCACAGGTTAGTGAACAAATTACATTAATAAATCATACTGTCGCATCAGATACTTCTGTATTTGATTTACAACTTTCTAGTGGAACATTAAGTGGAGGAAATTGAAGTAATGGAAGTGTGAATTTGCCGCATGGTTTTGGAATAGTATCGTGGGGATGGTTACGATATTCAAATGAACCAGTAACTAACGACATTATTATTCCGGAAGGATGCATTAGTTATTCAATTGGAGGGGCTGTATATACAAATAGAGATTTAATAATACATGTCATAACTCGTCAGATTAGCGAACAAAT
This sequence comes from Mycoplasmataceae bacterium, assembly GCA_031282725.1. Lineage (GTDB taxonomy): Bacteria > Bacillota_I > Bacilli_A > Mycoplasmatales > Mycoplasmoidaceae > Malacoplasma_A. The sequence continues at coordinate 11,499 of JAITDD010000006.1, read as the reverse complement.
TACATTAATAAATCATGCGGTCGCAATGAATTCTACTTCATTTGTATTACAATTTTCTAAAGGAACATTAGGAGAAGGACAATGAAGCAAAGGGAACGCAGAATTGCCATCGGAATTTAGTTTGGTTAATGGTTGGGGGAGTGTTAATGGTAATTTACTCTATTCAGGACCTCAATTAACTGGAGATATTACGATCCCCGAAGGAGTTATTAATTATTGAGTTGGGGATAACGTTTATACAAACTCTTCTCTAACGATAAATGTTGTTACTCCACAAGTTAGCGATCAAATTACATTAGTAAATCCTACTATTGTATCAGGTACTTCTGAATTTAATTTACAACTTTCTAGCGGAACATTAAGCGGAGAGAATTGGAATAATGGCAGTGTTAATTTACCAAATGGTTTTAGTTTAGAAGATAATTGGGGTGTAATCTTTTTACATTATTTCGGTTCTCCTTTAATCGCTAATATTACTATTCCCTCCGGATGCATTAGTTATTCAGTTGGAGGGGCAGTATATACAAATGAAGATTTAACGATACATGTTGTCGCCTCTGAGTTTAGTGAACAAATTACTCTATTAAATGATACTGTTGCGATTAATTCTACTTCATTTGATTTACCTTTTTCTAGTGGAGAATTAGGAGAAGGAGATTGAAGTAAAGGCAGTGTAGAATTACCAACGGGATTCAGTTTAGATGTCGGTTGGGGTGTTGATGGTGAAATACACTATTTAGGAACGCAATTAACTGGAAATGTTACAATTCCCTCGGGAGTTATTAATTATCGAGTTGGGAATAATATTTATACGAACCAATCTCTAACGATAAATGTTGTTACTCCACAGGTTAATGAACAAATTACACTACCAAATCATGCTGCTGCAATTAATTCTACAAGATTTGAACTGCAATTTTCTAAAGGAACATTAGGAGAAGGACAATGAATCAAAGGAAACATTGGTTTGCCTTCAGGATTTAGTTTAGATGTTGGTTGGGGTGTTGATGGTAAAATACACTATTTAGGATCTCAATTAACTGGAAATGTTACAATTCCTGAGGGGGTTATTAATTACCGAGTCGGGAATAATATTTATACTAACCTTCCTCTAACGATAAATGTTATTACTCCACAAGCTAGCGATCAAATTACATTAGTAAATCCTACTATTGCATCAGATACTTCTGAATTTGATTTGCAACTTTCACCCAATTCGTTAGGAAATGGAATTTGAAACAAAGGAAATGTGGATTTGCCTCAAGGCTTTGAAGTATTGTCGCAAGGATGATTACGATATTCGAATGAACCAGTAACTAACGACATCATTATCCCAGCAGGAAGTATCAATTATTGTATTGGTGGAGAAGTATATACAAATGAATCTTCTTTAACGATACACGTTGTCACTCCTCAATCTAGCGATCAAATTACACTAGTGAGCCATGTTGCCGCTTTTAATTCTACCTCGTTTGATTTACAATTATCCAGAGGAACATTAGGAGAAGGACAATGAAGTGAAGGGAGTGCGGAATTACCGTCGGGATTTATTTTGGTTGATGACTACTTACAATATTATGGATCGCAATTAACTGGAAACGTTACAATTCCCGCGGGGGCTATTAATTATCGAGTTGGGGAAAATATTTATACGAACCAATCTCTAACGATAAACGCTATTACTCCACAGGTTAGTGAACAAATTACGTTGCCGAACCACGCTGTCGCGATGAATTCCACCTCATTTGTTTTACAATTTTCTAAAGGAACAATAGGAAACGGACAATGATGTGTAGGGAACACGGAATTACCTCCAGGATTTAGTTTATACGATTCCTGGGGTGATATTGATGGTTATTTACATTATTTGGGTTCACAATTAACAGGAAACGTTACAATTCCCGCGGGGGCTATTTATTACCGAGTCGGGGATAATATTTATACTAACCCTTCTCTAACGATAAACGTTGTTAACCCACAAGTTAGTAATCAAATTACATTAGTAAAAGATACTGCTGAATCAGGTACTTCTGAATTTGATTTAGAACTTTCACACGGTTCGTTATTAGGGAATGGAATTTGAAACAAAGGAAATGTGGATTTACCTCAAGGTTTTGAATTATTGTCGTGAGGATGATTACGATATTCAAATGAACTAGTAACTAATGACATCATTATCCCAGCAGGAAGTATCAATTATTGTATTGGCGGAGAAGTATATACAAATGAATCTTCTTTAACGATACACGTTGTCCCTGCTTAGATATTTCAATATTTGTGTGAGAAGGTTTTAAGTACAATTGATTTTTTTAACTTGTGTATTGTTGAGTTCAAAACTATGATTCCGTTAAAGCATAGTTATGTTGCTATGTCTATGATGATGTCACATAAATTTTTTGGAAGATTGGGCATTCGGATATAATTATTTTGTGGAAAACAACGAGAATATAAACAATACTCAAACTTCTTTTGAAACAAAAAAGACTAAGAATTGTAAACTTTTTTCTAGTTTTTATCTTACTATTTGTATTTTAACTTGTATAGGATTTTTCTCCTCTTTTGCTCCTACACAACAAATTTTAGAAATCATCACTTTTTCTTCTTCCATCGTTTCTTTAATCTTATTAATTATCATGTTTATTCTTTGGAAATTTATTCATCCAATCGCTCTTAAACAACAAAAAAAGAAATTTATTCTTCTTCTTATTGTCAATCTAATTCTTGTTGCGATATTAATTGGATTTAGTGGTTATTATGCCTTATTCGTTTTAGCAACAAGCGGACAAATACATAGTAATGATTGACAATCTTCTTACCTTTCTTGATTGACAATAATTCCTGGATTCGCTAATATCGGTCTCTTTATTCTTTCTATTAATAGTTTTAATATTGCCAAAACCTTTTCTATTTACCTAAACAAAATTTAGAGAACAATTCATTGATAAAATCATAATCTTCTTCACAGGAACATACTTTTAAGAAATCAAGATATGTTTGTTGAAAAAGTTGCATAACAATATCAATAGTTGTTTTGTTTTCAATAAATCTTATTATTTCTTGGATATTATTAACAATCTTTTCGATTAAACTAACAAGATGGGTAGATTGTAATAAAATAGAATTATCATCTATTTGTAGATTGGGTAAAAAGGATTTTATTTTTTCAATTAAGTTTGTAATTTGTTTATTGGCTGCGGAAATATATATTGGGTTTTCTAGATTATTTTTTACTGTTTTAAGATCGGCTTTGTTGATTATATTAATATATTGTTTTTTGGCTGTTTTAACAAGATTAATTGTTTCGAAATCATCATTATCTAATTGTGAGCTTCCATCAAAAAGTAATAGGATTAAATCAATATCTTTCAAAAGTTCTAATGCTTTTTTTATTCCAATCTCTTCGATAGTATTATCAGGGTTTTTTCTAATTCCGGCAGTATCGAAAAGGTTAATATTAACTCCATCGATAGTTATTTTAGTTTCAATAATATCTCTCGTTGTTCCCGCAATATTGCTTACAATGGCTCTTTCGTTATTCGTTAAAAGATTCATTAAAGTAGACTTACCAACATTAGGTTTTCCTAGAATACATATATTGATGCCTTGTAAATATTTTAATCCTATTTTTGAAACAGAAATAATTTCATTTAATCTTTCTTGAATTTTTTTTAACAGGTCAACTATTTCTTTATTTGTTAATTTTGGTACATCATCGTATTCTGGGTAGTCAATATTAACTTCTATTTGTCCAATAATCATAAACATTTCATCTTTAATTTGATTTAATATATTTCTTGTTTTCTCGCTAATACCGTTGTTAGCAATCAATATTGCTTTATCACTATTTGCTTCAATAAGGTTATTTATCGCTGTTGCTTGATTAATATTTATTTTATTGTTTAAAAAAGCGATCTTGGAAAACTCTCCACAAAGAGCTAAACTGCATCCATTTTTTATTAAAAGACTGATAATTTTGTTAGCTAAAAAAATCCCTCCATGACAATTAATTTCGATTAAATCTTCTCCAGTAAATGATTTGGGAGTAACATATTTAACAAGAATAACATTATCAATAATTTTTTTATTTTCAACAATAGTATTTCTTTCAATTGTATATCCGATTTTTTTTATTTTTTTTGAACAGATTTTTGAAACAATTTCGTAAACTTGATCTCCACTAACTCTGATAATGTGAATGGCACAATTTATTTTTCCTGTCGCTAAAGCAACAATGGTTCGGTTTGACATACCAAAATTATAGTTTAGAAGAAAGAAGTATGAACGGATATTCTAAGGTGTTATGCTCTTAAAGGCAAAACTTCTAAATTCGGAAATCTCACATATTTAGGAAGAACTAATCCGGTTGATTCGAAATCATCATAGGATATTATTGTTGCATAGGCAGAAGAACCTGTGCCTTCTTTTTTACATGTTAAAGTTCCACTAACTCTTCCAGTTCAATTACTTCCATCCGCTTCTTTATAATCATCTCCTCCGACTCAGTTTAATCCTAAACCTTTGGTGATAGCGAAGTCACGAGTGGGTCAATCGAATAAATATCCGATATTTCTAGTGTTGCAAACATAAACATCATTAGTATCACTGCTTCATCCGATAAAAATATCATCAGATCAAGCGGAAGGATATGGTGCGTTGGTGTCATCACGCTCAACAGCCAATGTATCGAATTTTGAACAATATGCAAAAGCTTGCGAATCAATAATTTGATCGTCTTGACCACCGTCAAGTTCCAACGCTCCAGATAAATTTTCGCAATGGCAAAAAGCATCTTCACATATGTGTTTGCAATATTTAACATCTAGCAAACTTTTCAATCCAGAACAATCTTCAAAAGCACTTATACCTATCATTGTGGTACCATAAGGAATTACTAAATGTCCATAGGCAACTCCATTTAACGGTTTATCTGATTCGTATTTAAATTTTCCATCTAAATGTTCTTCATCTTTCGGAATTAAAACATAACATTCATTTCCGACATTGTTCGCTAATTGGAAATGTGAGTTTTCTGAATCAACTTCAACATTGGAAAAATCACAATTAGCAAAAGCTTTGGTTCCGATGGTTTCGACATTTTTTCCAATAAAGAGTTTTTGATTAAGTTTAGCACACCCTGAAAAAGCAGAATCACCAATAGAATTTACAGGTTCTGGAATAATTAAATCGCCAGTTAAATTCAAACATTGAGAAAAAGCATTATTCCCAATATTAGTTAATTCCGAATCAAGATTTAAGTTTCCATCAAGATTTTCACATTCATAAAAAGCTGAATCTCCGATGTTGGTAATATTGTTTCCAATTGTTAAATTTCCTTCAAGACCTTCCTTTTGATAAAATGCTCTTTCTTTAATTATTTTTAAAGGAAAAACTTCGTCATTTGAAAATTTAACATAATCTGGGATAACTAAATCTGTCGCTTCATATTCATTTTGAACCGAATCTATTTCCGCGTAAGCAGAAAGTCCTTCATCTTCTTTTGTACATATTAATGTTCCATTTAAATGTTCATGTCCTGCTCAATCACTTCCATCTCATAATCCGTAATCTCCTCCGACTCAGTTTAACCCTAACCCTTTAGTAATGGCGAAATCACGAGCTTGTCAACCATTACCACTGGAATTTATCACGATTGGGTTGCCTCTTGTTTTTCATCCTGAGAAGATATTATTTCCCCATTGCGTTGTCTGAGAAAGTGAAAATTTAAGTGAAGTAAAATTATTGCATTCAGAGAAAGCATTATCTCCGATAATTGTCACATTTGCTCCGATTATCAAAGGACCTGAGAGATTGCGACACCCATAGAACGTTTGTTCGTTAATTGTTTTTAAATTTTCTTCTGCGACTGTCAATCCTGTTAAACCAACACAACCAGAGAACGCTTTCAAGCCAATAATTTCTACACTTTCAGGGATAATAAGTTCTCCGGTTAATTTATTGCAATTTTCAAAAGCATTTGGACCTATTGCTGATGGATTGCCTTGGATTTCTAAATGACCATAAGCAATTCCACCCGCAGGTTTATCCGATTCGTAAAGAAAATGAGCATTATCTCTTCCTTTTTTTGGGATTAAAACTTTCGCATCTCCGACATTGTCCGCTCATTGAAAGTTAGAAGAATTTTGAAAGTTAATATTTGAGAAATTGCAGTCAGAAAAAGCTTCATCCCCTATTTCTTCTACACTTTCTGGAATAATAAGTTCTCCGGTTAACTTATTACAATCTTCAAAAATACCATTCCCTATTATTACAGTACCTTCTGGAATGATTAAGTGTCCATAAGCGATTCCTCCTATTGGTTTGTCAGATTCGTAATTAAAATGTGCGCCTTCTCTTCCTTTTTTCGGAATTAGAATTTTTGCACTTCCGACATTATCAGCTCATTGGAAATGTGTGGAGTTTTGAATATCGATGGAAGAAAAGTTGCAATCTTTAAAAGCACCAGTCCCGATTTCTTCTACACTTTCTGGGATAATGAGTTCTTCGGCAAACGAAGTACAATTTTTAAAAGCGGATTCTTTTATATGTTTTACTTTGTGTCCGAATTTTATTGTTGAGTTTAAACCAGAACATCCTTCGAAAGCTTTTTTTCCGATTTCTTCAATATTTTCTCCAATTGTTAAACTTCCTGTTAAATTAGCGTCTTTAAAAGTTTCATCTTTTATCTTTATTACTGGAACCGGATCTTCTTTTCCTTCAACTTTTACATAATTAGGGATAACAAGATTTTCTGCTTCTATTGATTCTGGTGAACCTTCATCATTTTCAATTACCGCAAATGGTTCTTCACCGGTATTTTCTACTACTTCGCAAAATAAGTTATCGCTTTTTACTCCTTGAAATTTGATTGGAGAATCTGGAATACAAAACGCAAGACATCTTAGTTTAAAATCTTTCTCCGCTTTTATTCCTTTTCCATCATTCACTATTAGTTTGTAAGTTCTAAAGCCTCCTTGTTCTTCTATTTCACTTGTTGAATTTCCTTGAATTTTAACTTCTCCTTCTTCTTCTAAAACATTTAAAGATAATCCTAAAGGAAGTTCTGGAGAAAAAGAAAATTCTGGTTTTTCAATGTAAGATCCATCACTATATTTAACAGAGAAAGAGGAAGAAAAAATGGGGTTTGCGTCATTAAGTTTTAAATCTAGTTTATCAATATTTCCAATTTCTATCCCTTTATCTTGTTTTTGATTTGTGCAGTTTTTTAATAAAAGGATTAAAGCAATAATACCACCTGCAACTAAAATCCCTGTTGTTGTTATTTGAATAATTGTTTTAGTTTTTTTGTCCATACTTTAAAGAAGTATTGGGGCGTTTTTTAGAAGGAAATGGGGGGGGGGGTTGCTTTTTTAAGCATTACTTGTATCATTATATTTAAGGCGAAATAATGGTATAATTTGTTTGTTTTACTACTCACGTCAATGTACATCCAATCCTTGAGTTCTGGCGTATAATAACGCATCTGCTGCTGTTCATTTATTCACATAAGAACCGGTGACTTTTACAACTCCGCCGGCGGTGTTATTCCATCCGGAAAATATATTAAAAAAACTAGCTCCTCATTCTGGTTGTTGCGGCGATTTTTCAAAATTATCGAATGTTAAGGTATCAAAACCATTACATCCATAAAATGCTTGTTCTTTGAGTGTAGTTAAAGTACTATGTAATATTAATTCACCTTTCAAACCGCTACAATTCTTAAAAGCATTACTTGATATTTCAGTGACACTTGGCGGTATTGTTAAACTAGTTAAACTTGAACACTCATTAAAACTACTTGCTCCGATAAATGTCACTTTATCGGGAATTGTTAAGTCTCCTTCCAATGAGGAACAATGATAAAAAGCGAATGATGAGATTCGTATTAAATTATTTGGCAAATTCAACCTATTTATTTTAATACAATTCTCAAAAACTCTTTCGTTGATAACAGTTATTTTTTCGGGGATTGATATCAGACAATTTAAATTAGAACAATTATAAAAAGCGGATGTACCTATTTCATCCAAACTATCGGGTAGAGATAAACTGGTTAGTTTTGAACAATTATAAAAAGCATCTCGATGAATGTTTTTTGTGCCATCCGGAATTATTAATGAACAATTTAAATTTTCAGAGTTAGCAAAAGCTCAATCACCAATCTCTTCCAAACCGTCCGGTAGAGATAAATTTGTTAAATTTGCACAATTTTGAAAAGCATAATTTGGAATAGTTTTTATGTTCGCTGGGATAGATAAAGTTCCTGTTAAATTTGTACAATTATAAAAAGCATAATTTCCGATAGTTTTTAGTTTTGTCGGCAAAATTAATCGATTATTCAAAGAAGAACAATCTTTAAATGCTGAGTTACCGATTTCTTCAACTCCAACACCGATTGAAATACTTGTTAAACCAGAACATCCTTCAAAAGCGGAAATTCCAATAGTTTTTACTTTATTAGGAATGAGTAGATTCCCGGTTAAATTCTGACAACCTTTAAACGCGGAACCATCTATTTTTTCAACTCCGGTGCCGATAGTCGTACTTGTTAATCCCGTACATCCTTCAAAAGCTGATATACCAATAGTGTTAATTTTATTTCCAATTGTTATTCTTCCTGTTAAATTAGTTTCACTTTTGAAAGCATCATCACCGATTTTTTTTACAGGTAATACATCGTAATTTGTTGAATATTTCACATATTCTGGAATAACTAAATCTTCAGCACGAAAATCATTTGAAATCGATTCAATTACAGCATAAGCGGATGTACCAGTTTCTTTTTTTGAAAGTGTTATTGTTCCACTTTTTCTGCCATCTCAATTACTTCCATCTCACAACTTAACAACTCCGCCAACCCAATTCATTCCTAACCCTTTAGTAATAGCAAAATCTCGTACATTTCAATCAAGAAATTCGTGATCTTCATAAGGTTCATTGTTATCTATATCGAAATAGTTATTAAAAACTTCAACAGCATTAGTACCACTTTTTCATCCAGTAAAAATATCGTTATTTCACAAAGTAGGTTGGTAGTTTATATCAAAACCAACGATTTCTAATCTTGTGATATTATAACATTGCGCGAAAGCTTGCGAGCCGATACTTTGACTGCCTTCTATTCTACCATTAAGCTGCAGTTTCCCAGACAAATTATCACAATGATAAAAAGCTTGTTCTTCTATTACACGACATCGTCAAATATTGGATAAACTAGTTAATCCTTTACAATTTCTAAAAGCTTCTTTCCCTATTTCGTGTACACTAGCAGGAATTATGAGCTCCCCTGTTAATTTATTGCAATCTTCAAAAGCCTCTTGTCCTATTGATGATGGATTTCCTTGAATTACTAAATGTCCATAAGCAACTCCGCCTGTTGGTTTATCAGAATTGTAAATAAAATTAGAACTTTTGTGATATTCATCTTTTGGTATTAAAATCTTCGCGGCTTCAACGTTATTTGCTAATTGAAAGTGAGTATTTAGTGCATTTACTTCAACATCATTAAAATTACAATTAGAGAAAGCTTTAGTTCCTATAGTAGAAACTTCTTTTCCGATTGAAAGTTTTTGTTTAAATTTACTACACCCATCAAATGCTGAATTGCCAATAGACGTTACTGAATCAGGAATAGATAATTCTCCTTGTAAATTTGAACATTCGCCAAAAGCAAAACTACCAATAGATTCGACTTTATTGCCTAACCTAAAAGTTCCATTAAGACTTAAGCAACGATAAAATGCGTTTGTTCCGATTGTGGTTACACTATCTGGGATAATTAAATTTCCTTTTAAACCGGTACATTGTGAAAAAGCATCATCTCCGATATTTGTTATTTTAGAACCAAGATTTAAGTTTCCGTTAAGTTGATCACATCTTAAAAATGCTAGGGAGTCAATATTAGAAATATTATTCCCTATTGTTAAATTTCCTGTAAGACCAGTTTTTTGATAAAACGCTCTGGTTTTAATCGTCTTTAAAGGAATAATTTTTCCATCTTGCATCTTTACATAATCTGGAATAACTAAATTGTTCGCTTGGTAATTATCTTCAACTGATTCTATTTCCGCATAATAGTTGGACACATTATTTCCTTGTCTTGTACATACCAATGTTCCTTGTCCAGGAGTATGTCCATCTCAATTAGAACCGTCCCATTCTTTATAAACCCCTCCAACTCAGTTTAATCCTAGTCCTTTAGAAACTGCAAAATCTCTGGCTTTTCAACTTTGTACGGACGAATCCATTACAGTCGGGTTTCCATCACTTTTTCATCCATTGAAAATATTATTAGCTCATCCTGTTGGTTGGTTTTCCTCGTTAAAATCATAAATGTATAAAGTTTGGATATTGTCACAATGGTGAAAAGCATTATTACCAATATTGGCTGTATTAAAACTGATTGTTAAACTATTTAGTCCGTTGCAATCATTAAAAGCTTGTTGGTCGATTGTGTGTACAGTATTAGGAATAATCAATTCTCCGATTAATTTAGAACATCCATAAAAAGCATTATCTCCAATTGTGGTGACATCTTCTGGAATAGTCAAATGTCCATAAGCAATTCCTCCAGCAGGTTTGTCAGCAGCATAATTAAACTCTCCTTGTGGATGATCTGATGTTGTGATTAAAATTTTACATTCATCATGTTCACCGACATTAGTGGCTCATCGGAAGAAAGAATTATTAGAAATATCAACGCTTGAAAAATCACATTCTGAAAAAGCGTCTTCTTCAATGCTTTGCACATTTTTAGGAATAACAAGTTTATTTTCGAATCTACAATTGAAAAAAGCTAATTGCTCAATATTTTCCACTTTTTCTCCGAGAATTAATGTTCCATTTAAATTTACATTACCACGAAAAGATTCACGGCCGATAGTTGTGATATTTTCCCCGATAGTAAGATTGTGATGAAGATTTGGTTTAAATGTAAAAACAGCATCACCGATTTTTTTTAAAGGTAAAACCTCATCCCCTATTTTTACATAATCTGGAATAACTAAATCGGTAGCTTCATACGAATCGCTACACAGTGATATTTTCGCGCATGCATTAGAACCTATTCCCTCTTTTACACATGTTAAAGTGCCAGATAAAGGATTATGTCCTTTTCAATCGCTTCCATCTCATTTTTTGTAATTTTTTTCTCCAATTCAATTAAACCCTAATCCTTTTGAAATTGCATAATCTCTCGCTTCTCAATTCGATCAAAGTTCTTCATCTGTAGAATTGACAAATAAATCATCAGAGGAGTCTGTATTTCATCCGTCAAATGTTCCAATAGTGTCTCATTCTGGGTTATGTGCGAATCCGGAAAATCTAAGAGTGGTAAAATGATTGCATCCTTTAAAAGCAAAGTTTCCTAATGTTTCAATTGTGTTTGGAAGAATTAGAGTTGTTGTAAAACCATCGCAATCTTCGAAAGCTGAATTTCCGATGGTTGTTAGAGTTTGAGGGAAAGTTAATTCTCCGGTTAAAGAAGTACAGTTTTTAAAAGTT
>JAITDD010000044.1 GCA_031282725.1 Mycoplasmataceae bacterium | reverse complement strand
AATAATTAAAGCATCATTAATTTTTGGTAATTTATCTTCAGGAAATTTAACAGTAACGATCGTTCCTATAATTTCAATGATAATTCCTAAATCATCATTATTTTTTTTCATGTTTATTTAATTATATTTTTAAAAACAGAAAATTATTTATTGTTAATTTGGCTAGCAACTTCTTCTGCAAAATCCACAACTTTCTTTTCGATACCTTCTCCAACTTGGTAACGGATGTAATGTAATAAGTTTCCACCGGATTGGTTAATGTATTGTTTAATAGTTTTAGATGCATCTTTTACAAAGATTTGAGATTCTAAAGTTACTTCTGATAAAAGTTTATTAATCTTTCCTTTAACAATTCCTTCGATTCTAACAGACATTTTAGGATCATTAGCCATTGCGGCAAATTTTGGATCTAAAGTCATTTGTTCCTTGATGATTTTAATTTCATTATCTAATCATTCTTTTTCAACTTTTCCTTCATTTAAATATTTTGGGTTCATAGCGGCAGCATGCATAGCGATATCTTTTGCAATGATTGGATTAACTTGTTTGTCAACAACTAAAAGAACAGCGATTTTTTTGTTAGAGTGTTGATAGAAACTAAACATTTGTTGATCGGTTTTTATTAAAATTTCAAAACGACGTAAAACGATTTTCTCTCCAATTTTTCCGGTTAAACTTTTACAGTTTTCATCAATAGTTTGTCCATTAGCCATTTTTAGTTGTAAAGCTTTTGAGATATCATATTCAGCAGATTCATTTAATAAATCTCCAAGTTCATCAGCTAATGCAACAAATTCCGGATTGGAAGCAACGAAATCAGTTTCACAGTTTAATTCAAAAATAACAGCAATGTTTTCTTTAATATAAACTTGAGCGATTCCTTCAGTAGCAATAGAATTAGCTTTTTTCGCAGCTTTAGCAATACCTTTTTCTCTTAATCATTGAATAGCGGAATCTAAGTCATCATTTGACTCTTTTAAGGCTTTTATAGCATCAGAAACTCCAGCTTGCGTTAAATCACGTAATTTTTTTAATAATTCGATATTTGCCATGTTACCATAATTATATATATCTTAAATGAATAAAGGTTGTTTCTTTTTTATTTATCTTAAACTAATTTGTCTGTCTTTGTTCATTTATGTAATCTCTCATCAAAGAAAAACACAGAGTCGAATGGGAATTTCAAGAATAATTAATATTTATTATCGAAACTATTCACATCGTGAAGAAGTAGGACAACTACATACATTTTTATGTTTAAAAAGATACACCCCAATAATATTAAAAAAAGTAAAAATTCATCTTCCGTTATTGTAAAGAAAATGATAGCATTCACGAAGAATGAAAAGATGATGGTTTATATGATTAAATAAAATATTACCAACATGTAATATTTAGTTTAAAAACAACAAAAACTTACAAAAATAATCGTCAATAGATTTTTTTGGTAATTAATATAATTAAAATCATGGATTATACTCATAAATTTAATCAGAAAGAATGAGAAAAAATCGAGAAAGAACAAAACCGAATCGTTGATTCGATAATCGATCTTATTAAAGCAAAACAAAAAAATATTACAATCCAATCTCCCACTGGAAGTGGTAAATCGATAATGATTAAAAAAATGATCGAAAAATTATGCGATAAATACTACTTTGTTATCCGAACATTATCTAAGTGCGGATTAGAAAAACAATTAAAACAAAATATGGCATCTATTAATAAAAAAAATTTCTTTATATATGGAGATGCATCTATTGGACGAAAGAATAATAAATTAGGGTTTGATGAAATTAAAAAAGAATGAAAACAAAATGCAGGAAAACGCCCGATGATATACATAAAGGATGAATGCCATATACAGGATACTGCTGCAGATATTCATGGTTATGATGATTTTTTATGTAAAATAGATTTCTCAGCGACTCCAGAAAACGATCCTGATGTTATTGGTGATTTTGAGAAAACTCCGATGTTAAAAAAACTTGTCGAATTTCAACGTATTATTGACAATGAAGAACGAAACGCGATTGCTCAAATTAAAAAAGTTGTTATTGAAGCTATTGAAAAACTAATTGAGATAAAAAAAATATATATTCCTTTCGAAACTAACCCAGCTTTAATTATTAAGACAAGTGGTTTCTTTCATATTGATGAACTTCAACTTGAACCTTATTTTAAAAAGAATGATATCAAATATATCTACATCGATCAAAATACTCCATGGGATGAATTAAACAAACTAAGAGAAAATAATTGTAAGTATTCTATCATCATTACAAAAGAAAAGATTAAAGAAGGTTTTGATATTCCTCGCGCGGCTGTTTGTGTGTGAACTTATTCTAATACTAAATATTCAATATCTACATATACCCAATTAGTAGGAAGATGTCGAAGAAACTGTTTATTCCTTTTAGATCAATGAAATATAAAAGATATTCCTGAAACTTTACAAACTGCCTATGTTTTCAAAACCCACCTATTGGTCAAAGAGGATGAATTTTCTTCCCCTGATGAATTTAATTACAAGGACGAAATTATTATTACTGGAATAAAAAATACTAAGTCATACTATGATACCTTATTATCAGATACAGGAAAAAGATTAAAATATCACCCTATTCTTATTTATAACTATCCTAAAAAAATATATAAAGTCATTGTTGATAATTGATATAAAGATCCAAAGAATAGAAACTACAATTTTTTTACTTACTTCACAAATAAGGAAAAACCTAAAAAGATCGATATTCTTGAAGATAAAGTAATCGAAAAAACTTATGTTGATGCTTGAGAAATGGTTAAAGATATCGATATTGAAAAGTTTGGCATGATTTATCAAAGTGTTAAAGGCAAAAACATTACAGAACACACGGCTTTTTATTTCGACAAAAAATTCTTTGTACATAAATACCCTACCGAAACTGGAAAAGAAATTATTTATCAAGATGAAAAAATGTTTCGTGATAATCTTATTGAAATTAAAGATCCTGCCATTACAGATCAAATTTATGAAAAGTTGCTCGAAACCTTTATTACTGTATGTTGAGTAGGATATAAAAATGACCTTTTTAATACTACACCGACTCCAAAACAAATTCAAAAAGCAAATGAGGCGAATGAATTGATTAATAAATATAAAGAAACAATCAATAAAAATTACCATTTAAAAGATTACTACTATAATGAAAAACTTCTTAAAGAAAATCGTCAACTTGAATTTAAAATTAAAGACATTAAATATCAAATACGTAATTATTTGCCTGTTCGCGATAGAGTTTGTTATCCTCTTAATTTTGTCAGAATCAAATGTTATGACGGTGAACCAATTGAATTATTCTCTACTGCCCCTGAATGAAAATTAATTGATTTAATAAGCAAATACACCTCATTTATGAAACAGAAAAAATATTACGAAGAAGCTTTGAATAGTTTAGATAATGTTTTATTTAAAATGTTATACTGGCATACTTTTTGTACTAGAGGAAAATGTACGCGTCCTTCTACTCCGATAAAACAATATCTTGTAGATCATTTTGAAGTATTAGATGAAAAAGAAATCCTTTCTAAACCAAATACAGTTGAATATGATTTTCACGAAAGAGATAAAGAATCAGCTTCTGTTATTGAATATATTTGTAAAGATTTAATAGCGAAAGAAACTCCTTTAAAAGTATTGGGAAGATTAGATATTGAAAAATATATTAACGAAATCAGAGCTAAAAAAAATAAAACAGAAAAAATCTATACAATTTCTCGTTCTAAACATAAGGAAGAAATTTTTGACAATATTATCAAAGGAGTTAAGGATGTTATGGCTTTATTACTAACAAAACTTCCTAAAAGCAAATGAGTTATTGAAACTAAAACATGTTTATTCGGGGAAAGCGATTTCATAGTTAATAATCAAAGTTTCTGTGTTAAAATGAAAAAGAAATTAAGTCAGGATGATATTTATCAACAAATATTGAATGCCTTATTATTTAAGATTGATGTGATGTATCTAGTTTGTCCTTTACAAGAAGAAATATATGAAATCAAATTCAAAAAGAAATAGATATTAGTCTTTAATAATAATCTCTTCCTTTTCATAAGGTTTTATTTTTTTTATCATCTCTTCTTTATAAGAATCAAGCATTTTCTGATCATTTTTATATTCTTGACTAATTTCAAAAGCTTTAGCTTCAGATTTCATAACTGAATTAAAGATCCAATTAAGAAGAAAAAACAATCCGGAGAAAACTCCAACAAAGATAATAAAAACAACAAAATCTCTCAATCTTTCTTCGAGGAAAGGAACAGTAAAATAAGGAATTAAATCGATAAAGAAAAACGAAACACCGCCAATCATAAATGACAAAGCAAATGTAAAACAGTCATAGTAAATAACTTTGAAAAATTTTAAAACAAAAATAAGCAAAAGAAAGAAGAAGAAAACCCCTAATAATATAGAAAGGAAAATGGGGTTTAAAATGGTTTTGTCTTGATTAAAGATGGTATATTCTTTTCCAGCTACTAAATTAGTAAATGTTGCTCAAGGATATCTTTCTTTTAACATTCCAATATTATCATCGGTAATTACCCCTTCTCATATTTTTCCCTTTCTTGCCACAATTCAGTCTAAATCTAATAGATCATTTTGCCCTATTAAAAATCAGATAAGAACGAAAGCGGAGAGAATAAACAACAACATTGGAAACATAATATATTTTTTTGTTAAAATTTTAACAGGAGAAAGAAACATTATAATTTTGCGAAAATATGATTGATACTAGAATTATAATATGTGTCTACCTTCATTCTTCATTCCATCTTGCTTAAAATAACATTTATTGTGGAAAGGGACTTAATCTTAAAAATTTTGGCAATGTTTTTATGTTCGAGATGATAAAATCGAGACAAGCCATATATACATATGTTTCGGATATTGATAACATCTCTCCTTTTTGTTTTTTTTAATAATACTTTTTTATCGAAATAGAAATAGTTGCACACGGAATTAATTAGAGTTTCGGGATTATTGTAGAATTTACTTTCTTTCTTATTATTATCTATTTGTGAAATTAGAATGGATTTGATGTCTGTTGTTGTGATAATGTGGAAACGGTTAGGCTCTTTGTACATGTCAATAAGATAAATATCATTCATTAATTTATGAATATTTCCTGTTGAATTTCTATTACAAATAAATAATAAGGCATCCTCACTTAATCTAATTTTTCTTTCTTCACAAAAATTGTAACAAATTCTCATGACCGAATTAATCGTTGGTTTCTCAAAAAAAACAATGGAGGGGTTTAATAATGATTTTAATGATTCAATATTTTGTTTATCCGCTTCATTGAAAGTAGCTACTATCTTTTTTCCTTTTTCACTTATCCATTTACAGTTTTCAACAAAATCTTTAATATTGGTTTTTGAAACATAATCAATATCATCAAATAAAACAATCTCATCCTCTTCACATTGTTTTTTTAATTCATCTTTCCTAATCAGATTTATTAATTCAGAAGAGTCAAAAAGCTGAGTATTTTTTTTCTTTTCAATACAAAAATTTCCTAATGCGTTAAGAAAATGCGATTTCCCGCATCCATTAAATCCTCCTATCAAAAGGATGTTGTTTTTATCTTTGTTTTCCAAAAAAGAAATAGCTTCTTTATGAACTTTGGAATTCCCATCCACTAAAATAAAATTAGAGAAGGAAAGAAAAGGATTGATGTTTGTTTTTTTCATTATTCGATTTCATCATTAAAAATAACGTTATTATCGATTCAAGTTTTTCTTACACTAACATTTTCCCCCATCAATTCACTCACTCTTCTTTCTGCCATTACTGCATCTTCTATTGTTACTTTAATTAACATTCTTTTTTCACAATCCATAGTAGTTTCTTTTAGCTGTTCCGCATTCATTTCTCCTAATCCTTTATATCTTTGAACGGAGAAGTTAGTATATTTGTTTTTCAATTCAGTTAATTCAGATTCTTCTCAAATATATTGCGATTTTTTTGAACTATTGTTTGTGAATTTATATAACGGTGGCATAGCGATATAAATATGTCCTGTAGTAATTAAAGGAGTCATAAAACGAAAGAAGAATGTTAAAAGAAGAATTTGAATGTGAGAACCATCAACATCGGCATCGGTCATAATAATAATTTTATCATATTTTAAATTAGTAATATCAAACTCGGGGGATATCCCAGTTCCACAACAAGAGATGATAGTGATAATTTCTTCATTGCTTAATAACTCTTTGATTTTTGCTTTCTCTGCATTAATTACTTTTCCTCGTAACATTAATATTCCCTGATTAACTTTGTTTCTTGCTAATTTAGCTGTTCCTCCAGCACTCGATCCTTCAACAAGAAAAAGTTCATTAACAGAAGCATCTTTTGATTGAGGAGGGGTTAATTTAGTTGATTTGATAATATTGCGTTTATTTGAATTTTTTAAAGCTTTGATATCTTCTCTTGCTTTTTTTGCAGCGATTCTAGCGTCTCGACTTAGTAAAGCTTTTTGAATAATTTTTTCGCCATATTTTTTATTCTCGATCATCCAGAAATTTAATTTGTCATAAATAACTTCATAAACTGCAGTTTTGGCTTCTGGGGTGAAAAGTTTGTTTTTTGTTTGCCCCTCATATTGGATTATTTTTTCAGGTACTTTGACAGAGATTACTGCACTTAATCCTTCACGAACATCTTCTCCATCAAAGTTCTTTTCTTTTTCTTTTAACATTTCTCATTTTCTAGCACATGAATTAATAACTTCTGTAATGCAAGATTTAAAAGCAGTTTCGTGACTTCCACCTTCTTTTGTTTTTACCGAATTTGCAAAAGAAACTATTGTCTCACTAACCCCGGTTGTATATTGTAAAGCAACTTCTACTTCGATCCCATTATTCTTTCCTTCAAAATAGATCGTGTCATGTAGTTTTGTTTTTCCTTCATTAATGAATTCAACATATTCAATAATTCCGGTTTTTGATTCAAATATTTTCTCTTCATCATTAATTTCATTTTTAAAAATAATCTTTAATCCTTTATAAAGGAAGGATGTTTCTTTTACTCTCTCTTCAATAATGGAATGGTTAAATTTTACATCTTTAAATATTTTTTTATCAGGCAAAAAAGAAACTGTTAATCCAGTTGAATTTGTAGTTCCTATTTGTTTTAAGGGTTGAACTATTTCTCCTCCGTTCTCGTATCTTGATTGACTGACGGTGCCATTATATTTTGTGGTAACTTCCATTCATTCACTTAATGCATTTGTTACGCTTGCTCCAACTCCATGCAATCCTCCAGAAGTTTTATAAGCATTGTTATCGAATTTTCCCCCGGCATTTAAACAAGTAAAAACAGTATCAACAGTACTTAATTTAGTGGTTTTATTAACTCCATCAGGAATACCTCTTCCATTATCTTGAATAGTGATACTGTTATCTTGATGTAATGTTAATCTTATAGTGTCAGCATTTCCACTTGAAATTTCATCAACAGAGTTATCAAAGATTTCTCAAATAAGGTGGTGTAGTCCGTTGATATCTGTTGAACCGATGTACATTCCTGGTCTTTTTCTAACATGTTCTAACCCTGAAAGAACTTTAATATTTTCGTCTTTATAAGTAATGCTCATAATATGATAATCTAATTATATTTTTTTAACCTGCGAAATAAAGAACATTAACGCTAAGTATATATTTTCAATAACTACTCTAAGTTTATTAGCACAGTTTAAGAAGTAACAACGAAAAAACCAAATATATTTAACTACTATTTAAACAGTTTGAGAAACAGTGGCAGTTAATGGTTTATTTAAATCTTCATCATCGGAACCGGCATCAAAAGTACTTGCATTTAGTCTTGCATGAGGAGGAGCTTTTGCGGGAGGAGGAGGGATTGGTGCTTTTGCAGCAAGTTCACGAGGAGATGTTTCGATAGGATCTGCTCTTGGTGTTCTTAATCGTTTTAGAACTGGTGTTTTTTTTGGCGGTTCAATAGGTGCTGGATTACTTGTCTCAGGACTAGGGACAGATGCTGGTTCTGGAATAACAGAAGCATCTGCATTAACATTAGATTCAAGAATTTGCGGAACCGGTTCTGGTTGAGGTTGAGGAATCACTGGCAACGAATCACGGGTTTCATCTTCTAATTCTAGAACATTTTCTTCTGGAAGACTTTCAGCAATTATTGGTTTAAATAATTCAGGATGTTCTGATCCGTGTTTAGTCAAATCGTATCCTGGATGTAATTTGTGATTGAATAACTTATTGAATCTAGCAATAGAAGAGACTTGTGGAACCTGAGAATTTGCTCGTTGACCGGTCCCTGTTTTAATTTCTTCAATTCTTTGATCAATAGTTCTTTCTAAAGTTTTTTGAACATCTCCTGAAATTTCGTGATTTCAATCCAATTCTTGTAATTGTAAGTATCCTTCATACAATTTTTTTTGCCCATGATTTACATAAATATCTTTATCAGCTTCAGAAAGACCACTCTTGCCAACAATTAAAGGTAAGTCTTTAACCATTCTAGAGAAAACGTGTCGATCAGCATAAACTTGTTGACAAGCTACTTCTCTGACATAGGGATTTTGGTCATTTATAAAAAATTCAGTTAGTCTTTTAGAATTGATTGCGAAAATTTCAGGAAGTGCTGCTAATTGAAGTACCTTTTGATCAAGATAATAATCCATATGACGAGTAAATGTATTTAAAATCGTAGTATTTAAATTGTTTAAATCAGGAATATTAGGAAGCAGTTGAATTGTATTTCTTAATTCTGGAGTTAATAAATTGTTTAATTGGTTTAGTTTTTCTTGTATTAATCTATTTTTACGGTCAACATAACCGGGTCAAAATTTTTTTCATGAATCTTTTTCCTTCACCAATTGTTTTATTTCAGTATTAAGTTTTCGTATTGGATCGATTAAAAGTTTAATTTTATAAAATTTATCAAGTTGTTCATATAAACGTCCTGCTGATTGCCTTAAAAGAATGAGTTTTTCGTTTGTTGTCAAAGTATTCAATTTGTTTTGTAAAAAAATTGTTCTGTTAGGAGTTGACTGTAAATCAAGATCTGGATTTTGAAATAAAGGAGGAAAAAAACTTTCAATAGCGTTTCTTTCATCATGTGCAATATCTTGTTTTAAATATTTTTCTCAAGTAGCAACATTACCAGCCATAAATTCACAAAAAGCATCTATAACAAATGAATCAGCACCGTATCGACTCCCATTCTCACCACCAGGAAGTAGTACTTGTTGTTTCAAAACAGGTTCAGTATAATACACTTTAAAGTTTTCAGGATCAATTCAGTAAGAAAAGAAATATTCTTTTCTTGCGAGTTCAACCGCTCTTTCTCTAACTGATTTTTTTTCTATAATTGTCATGATTCTTCTTAAATGTAAACCTTCTTGTTTCGCTTGTTCAAGTTTTTGTTGTAATAAAACTAGATTGTCATTTCTTTGTATTAAAACATTCTTTCTTTCTTGAGTTTCATTTTCTACTAATTGTTCAAAAGTTCCTTCAAAATTAGCGGGAAAGATACCGGCTCTTTTTCGAGCTATTTGTGCTTCTAATGCTTTAACTTTTCTATTATTAAATTGAGTTTTTGCTTTTGTGAATAAAAGGTCTCTTTCTGTATTATCATCTTCTCTGATAGGCTGTGGATGAGTTCTAAGAGCACTTCTTCATGCGGATAGAGTAGATAAATTTCCAGCATTCGCTGGTAAAGTTCCGTATTTTCAATAATATTGTTCTATTTGTCTAATAAGTTCAGCTTCTTGACCTATTCTTTTGAAACGTTCTCTTTCGGTTTCATGCTCATTAGTATCATCGAATTCAAAAACAGGTAGAAAATAAGGTTCAGCTTTAAGTTCCTCTGGGTTAACCTGGCTTAATAGTTTAGAAGAATTAGGATATTGTGAAGAAACAATTGGTTTAGGCTGAGTATTAGGAGGGTTAAAAATATGGTCATTACCCCCTGAAAAAAATGTTGGCATTGCAACTTTCAATCTAAAATTTGGCATATATATTAATAAAATTATATATGCGTCTTACTAAACCGGCTTAATCTATTTACCGCATGATGAAATTTTTATTCAAATATTTTAACACCACACCCAAGTCCTTTGATTTTAGTGTTTTTAAAATTCTTTTCGAAAAGGTTTAAAAAAATCATTAAAAATTCTTCATATTCTTCTATTAAATTTTGATTTGTGTAATTTCTAATAATAAATGTTTTGTAATCTTTTTTTATTGAAAGACTAATAGTTTTTATTTTGTGATTATGAAAATTTAAAAAGTTTCATATCTCGCTTGTTTGTTTTTTTATTTGTTCAAAAATATCATCGTAATCTTCAATTTCGTTAATGAATGTCGTGGAAACTGAGAAAGATTTCGGTTTATTAGTTTCTTGATTAACAATATCGTCTCCTTCACCATTCGCATTTTTTTGCAAAGAATATGAAGAAGTTCCAATCAATTTCGTTAAAAGATAAGGATTGGCGAAAGCTAAATCTTTAATAGTAAAAATATTGTTTCTTTTTAATATGGAACTAGTAGCTTTCCCAACCATATGCATTTTTTCAACAGGTAAAGTTCAAAGTTTTAGAATTTTATCTTGTTGATACATTTGAGTAATACCGAGCGGTTTTTTAAAATTACTGCCCATTTTGGCCATAAATTTATTATTTCCGATTCCAATGGAACAAGGAAGATTGAGATTAGAAAGTAATAGATTTTGAATTTCGATCGCTATTTGTTGAGCAGATTTTTTTTTTATAAGATTCGTAATATCCACATAGCATTCATCAATACTTGCGACTTCAATGTGATTTGTGAAATTTTGTTTTATTAAAGAAATGAACTTTTCATGATAAGAAGAATATAAACCTAAAGAAGGTTCAACGAGAACTGCATTTGGACATTTTTTTAAAGCACTAAAAACAGGCATGGCAGCTTTCACTCCATAACTTCGAGCAATATAATTGGCGCTACAAACTATTCCTCTTTTTTTCTTTCCTCCAACAATAACAGGTACTTTTGCCAGATGCGGTTTATTAATAAGTTCAACCGAAACAAAATAACAGTTCATATCAATATGCAGAATTGTTTTCATAAAAAGATTATTCGATTAGTTTTGTTATTAATCACTAAAGAATAAGGAAGATTTAAATATTAACCTAATCTTAATATTGGTGAAAAAATCAATAAAATTATATAATAATATTATGAATAGAATTATTAAGGGTGACAAAGTTAGAATAATTAGCGGAAAGAATAAATCTAAAGAAGGAATTGTTTTATCTGTTGATTTGAAAAATAATTCTGCTATTGTTGAAGGGCTTAATAAGGTAAAAAGACATCAAAAACCTTCTCAAAATAACAACAACCAAGGCGGTATTGTTGAAAAAGAATCCCCAATCGCTTTATCAAAATTAGCTCTTATTGTTGATAAAGCTAAAAACGGAATTTCCAAAGTTTCTTTCATTACAGGGAAAGATGGTAAAAAAATCCGTTGAAGCAAAAAAACTAAAGCTGAACTTAAAAAATCGACTAAAAAATAATTAATATGTGAACCTTACCATCTTTGTGGGTTTTTCTTTCTGTTTTATTTTTATCTATTCCGGTTTTTATTGTCGGAATTATTGTAATTAAAAAAAAAAAAATCCCGAACTTGCTATTTTTCCAGTCAAGATAATTGCAGCACTTCTTTTAGTTTTAGAACTTTTAAAGCAAATCGATAACTTAATAATTAATTTCACACCAGGTGCTTTCCCTTTTCACTTCTCCGATTACATCATTTTCGCACTAGCAAGTTTCGTTTTTTCAAAAAAAGATAGTTTGTTTTATAAAATCTCTTATTTGGTTTTCATGACAATTGGATTAGTTTTAGTCTTTTGTTTATTAATCATGCCAAACATGATCGTTGATATTAATTCAATATATTCTGATAAAGTTTCTTATATGACAGCACATTCATTTTTTTGCCACTACATTTGCTTTTTTACTTTTATTTGATTATTGATATTCCATCCAGTTAAACTTGAATGAAAAGATATTTGCAACAGCTTTATAGTTATCGGTTTTCTAATGTTTTTAATGATTACAATGAGTTACGTATTCCGATGTAATTACGATTATTGTTTAGATTCTTTCACAAGTAAAGATGCAAATAACGGTGTTCATACAAATAGAACCTATATTGATTTCAAATGATGTTTTCTAATCTGAATCCCATCAGCTTTTTTCTTTTTCGCTTTCTCTTCTGCACTAATAATTTTGTTTGATAAAATAATGAATAAAACCTTAATTAAAAAGAAAGCAAATAAAACTTTTTTAAAATAATAAATAATCCTAAAAAAGGATTAGAACCTTATTTTTTATTAATCTTGATGACATCATCTTTGGAAATAAAATCTTCATAAAATCCAGCCTCGTGAGTAATTAAGATAATAGCACCTTCTCAGTTCACTAATTGTTCTTTTAAAACTTCTTTTGTTTCAACATCGATGTGGTTCGTAGGTTCATCAAGGATTAAAACATTACAAGGAGTATTTTTTAAGATACATAATCTAACCTTAACCTGTTCCCCACCACTCAATGTTGATATTGGTTGCATAGCTACTTTTCCTTTTACAGCAAATTGAGCTAATTGTTTTCGGGTAAACACATCTTCTCACTTAGGAAAATGATCTTTAATAATATCAAAAGGAGTTCATTCTGGGTGTTCTCATTTTAATTCTTGATCAAAATAACCAATCTTTGCTGTTGTCTCTCATTTAAATTCTCCATTTAATTTAGGAATAAGCCCAATAATAGTTTTTATTAGTGTAGATTTTCCCACACCATTAAAACCTTGAATTACGATTTTTTGATCACTTTTTAAATTGAATGATATTGGAGGAAGTAATTGTTTTTGTCCATAACCAACACATAAATTATCAACAGTCAAAATTATTCCTTTTTGTATTGGTAAAGAAGTAAATGTAAAAGCGGGTTTTTCTAAAGATTGAGCGGGCGGAATAATATCCATTTTCTCTAATTGTTTTTTTCTACTCTGTGCCATACTCGCTCTTGTTCCTGCTCCAAATCGGTTAATGAATTGTTGTAAATGTTCAATTTCTTTTTGTTGTTTTTCGTATTGAATTTTATGATTTTTCGCATGTTCTTCTTTGGCGTTCTCAAATTGGGTAAAGTTTCCAGTATATTTTGTTATTTGAGAAAACTCGATATTGATGATACAATTAGTGATTTTATTTAAGAAGTCAAAGTCATGTGAAATCACAATATAAGCTCCAGAGAATCCGATTAAATAATTTGTTAATCAATCAACTTGCTCTTTGTCTAAGAAATTTGTCGGTTCATCCATTAATAAAATATCAGGAGATTCTAATAATAGCTTAGCTAGAATAACTTTAGCTCTTTGTCCTCCTGAGATGTTTGAAAGAAGTGTATCCATACCTAATTTTTGAATTCCTAATCCTGCCGCAATTTTGTTAATCGTGGAGTCGATATCATAAAAACCAGAATACATTAATTTATTACTTAAAATTTCAGCTTTTTCTGTTAATTCATCACTGATTTCTTCTCCCATTCTTTCATAAACACTATTTAATTCTTTTTCTACTTCAAAAAGGTGATTGAAACTTAAACGTAAATATTCAATAATAGAAACATCTTTTTCAATTTCAGCATGTTGATCTAAATAGCCGTAAGTTATTCCTTTTTGCCACAATATTTCCCCTGAATCTAATTCGATTTTTCCGATAATAATATTTAATAAAGTAGTTTTTCCGGTTCCGTTTTGTCCAACAATACCCATATGATCATTTTTATTTAATAAAAAAGAGGCATCAGTGTATAATACTTTATTTTTTATTGTATAATTAAGGTTTTTAGCTTCGAGTACTGCCATATTTTAACCGAATTGCGAATCAAAAAATGATTTAGCAAGACTTATGTAATTATATATATTTATATATATTTTTTCACTAAAATCGTTTCTTTTTTAGCACTAATTTTTCCTTTATTTCTTTGCCCTATTTTTTTAAAAATATAATTGAATAGTGTTTATTAATTTCTTAAATCATTCTTATTACTCTTTAATGAAAAGCGCAATAAAATTGGAAGATATTATTGAAAATTCCTTGCAAAATAATATTCCTTATGCTTCTTTAATCGATATCGATACTATGTTCGGAACTTTGGAGTTTTATAACCTTTGCATTAAAAATAATTTAAAGCCAATAATCGGACTACAAATAGATTTTTTTAACGACACTATTATATTAATTGCAAATAACAATAACGGTTTAAAAAACTTGTATCAAATCTCCTATTATTCCAGTAAAAATGAACAAGATAAAATTTACGAACTTTTAAAAGAACTGATTGTTATTAGTTACAAAAACAAAAATAACGAAAAACTAAAAAATAATTGCTTCCGTTTTTATGTAAAAGAAGAACTTGCGATAAAAGAAAATTTTTGCATTAAAGAGGAGGATTATGAAATCGTTAAAATTTTGTATGCGATTAAAAATTCCTTAACATTAGAAGAAATAAGTGATGATATAATACCAAAAACACCGCATTTTTACACAAAGGAACAATTTGAAGACATATATTCAAAAACCCAAAAAGATAATTTGAATGAGCTTGTTAAAATGGTTAATATATCAATATCTCAAAAAGATGCAATGAACTTTCCTATTTTTTCTACTAATGCTTCCTTTGATCTTAAGAATTTATGTTTACAAAAGCTTAACATTATTAATAAAAATAACGATCCTGTGTATGCGAAAAGACTCGAATATGAATTAAGTGTTATCGATAAAATGGGCTTTTCTAACTATTTTTTAGTAGTGCAAGATTACATTAAATGAGCTAGGAAAAATGATATCTATATCGGTCCTGGAAGAGGAAGTGTCGGGGGGTGTTTCGTTGCTTATTTGTTAAATATTACCAAAATTGACCCGATAAAAAATAATCTTATTTTCGAAAGATTTTTAAATATTGAAAGAAACGACATGCCTGATATAGACGTTGATGTAGAAGATTCGAGACGAAACGAAGTAATTAATTATTTATTCGAAAAGTATTCTAATGAAAATGTCGGATATATCATCACTTTCCAGAGAATGAAATCAAAAATGGCTCTAACCGATATTGGTCGAATATTAAAAATAGGTTTACCAATAATAAAAAACATTACCTCATTATTCACTATTCAAATTGAAGACAGTAACTTAGAAAAAGCGATTGAACAAAGTGAAAAGATAAAAAAAGAATCATTATCATTTTCTCAGCTCTTTTCTTTAGCGCAAAAGATAGTTAATTTCCCCCGTAACACTGGTTTACATGCGGCAGGAATCGTTATATGTGGCTCGCCATTAAATAATATCGTTCCAACTCTTTGTGTTGAAAATAATAAGACTTTAATCCAGTATGAAGGAAATGTTTTGGAAAAGTTAGGATTAGTGAAAATGGATGTTTTAGGTTTGAGTAATTTAACAATCATCAAAAATGTTGTAAACTTAATCCAAAAAACAAAAAATATTAGTATTGATTTAGACGATATTGAAAAAGATAATAGTGACGTTTTCAGTCAAATCAGTTCTGGAGATACTGTTGGAATTTTTCAATTAGAAAGTGATGGAATGATTAAAACAGTTATGAAAGTAAAACCTAAGAATTTGGAGGATCTTTCCGTTGTACTTGCCTTATACCGTCCTGGGGCCGTCGAGAATATGAAACTTTATCTTGAAAATAAAAAAAATCCACAAGAAATCAAATATATAAACGATTCTTTTAAAAAAGTTTTAAGTTCCACATACAATGTCCCTATTTATCAAGAACAAATAATCGAATTAATCAAAATAACTGCAAACTATACATATGGGAAAGCTGATATATTTCGTCGAATAATTTCGAAAAAGAAAATTGAAGAATTAAAAAAATATAAAGCTCAGTTTTTTGAAGATGCTTTGTTAAACAATTATTCTAAAGAACAAATTGAAAACATTTACTCTTATTTAGAGAAATTTACTGGATATGGTTTTAACCATTCTCACTCTTTATGTTACGCTTTGCTTTCGTATGAAATGGCTTATCTTAAGTTTTATTATCCACTCGAATTTATTACTGTGCTTTTATCTTATTCAGGTGGAAACGAAAAGGTTAATGAATATATTAATGAAGCAAAGAAAATGAATATTGAAGTTTTAAAACCAAGTATTCTTCATTCTACAACAGATTTTTCAATATATGAAGGGAAAATTCTTTTCGGATTCGCCCAGATTAAAGGTTTAGGAAGTGTAATGAGCGAAAAGATTATTCAAGCACAAAAAAAGATTATAAAAAATGATTTATATTCTATTTTTAATATTCTTGTTAACAATTCTATAACCCAAAGCACAATTGAAATCCTTGTGTATGCCGGAGCTTTTGATGAAATAGAACCGAATAAAAAATTTATTCTTTCCAATCTCGAAGAAATAATTAACAAAACTAAAACCTTATTAAAGGATGGTACTTTTTTATTTTCGCCAAATCTCGTGCCACAGGAAGTAAATGAAGAAGACATAAAAATTTATGCGAAAAAGCAGATTGAATTAATTGGATATGACTTCACAAAATACAAAACCGACGACTTCTTTTTAAAAGAAAGAATGAAAGATGCGAGTTTAAAATCACTTATTTTTATCAACAATGCTGAAGATGCTTCTTTTAAAACCATTGCCAAGATTTCTTCTTCTAGAATCACAACAACAAAGTATGGAGCTAAAATGTGTTTTTTATCAGTTTATGATGAAACAGCGAGCATAAAATTAATTCTCTGACCTCCTGTCTATGCAAAATACGGTTCTTTATTAGAAGATGCGAAGACTCATATTTTTTCATTAAAAAAAGCAGGGAATACGATTACTGTGGAAAATGTGAGTTAATAGGCTATTTATAGTATATTTTAAACCTTTTTTTAAAGATTTAAATGTCTACAACAACTTTTTCAAATATTTCCGAAAAACTTGTAGTATAATGCAACTTTTTCAAATATTTCCGAAAAACTTGTATATAATATTTTTATGTTTGTTCGTAAAAAATATATAGAACAGTTATTACGGTATAAAGATTTACCGATCGCAAAAGCAATTGTTGGAATAAGAAGAAGTGGCAAATCAAATATTGTTATTCAATATATAGATCATTTAATCGAAAATCTAAATATCGATAAAAAACAAATCATTTACATTGATTTTGAAGATTTTTCTAATGAAAATTTATTAAACGCAAAAAACTTGTTTGATTTTTTAAATGACAAAATAAACAAATTCAAAAATAATAAAAAAATTTATATTTTTCTCGATGAAATTCAAAAAGTAGAAAAATTTGAATCAATAATTAGTACTTTTTATAAAAAAACAAATATCGATTTATACATTACCGGTTCCAATTCATTTTTATTGGATAATAAACGCTCAACATTGTTAACTGGAAGAACGATTCCAATTTATGTTTTTCCATTCTCGTTTAAAGAATTTTATCAAAATTATCACAAAGATAAAATTTCACATTATGAAAGTTTTGATTTATACTTAAAATTTGGGGGTATGCCGTTCGTTAGCTTTTTAAATTTTCAAGAAAACGAAATAAATCAATATATTTCGAGTATAGATAGCGATATTTTAGTTAAAGATATTGCTTATTCATTATTTGAGAAAAAAATCAATGTTAATAATGTATTATTAACTAACATAAAAAAATATATTTATACACAATGTGGTAATAGTACCAGTGTTAATAGTATTAGAAACAATTTAAAACAAAATAATATCACAATATACAATGAATTACTTGAAGAAATAATCGAATCTTTTTGCAATTCGTTTCAACTTTATAAGGTTAATCGTTACGATTTAAAAGGAAATTTGATTTTAAAGACTGATTACAAATATTACGTTAATGATCATTCATTTCGCAATATATTCCTTTCAAACTACAAAGAAAATCTGGGATTCTTATTGGAGAATATTGTATATTTTGAATTATTACGAAGAGATTATATTGTCTATATTGGAAAGAATAATCGCAACGAAATCGACTTTATCGCGATTAAAAATGATGAAAAAATTTATATTCAAGTAACTAAAGAGATTAATATAAACAATCAAAAAAGAGAAATAGATAATTTAAGCAACGCATCTGGCGCAACAAAGAAAATTCTTTTATCACTTGATGAAGAAGAAAAATTTGTTGAATCAATTTACTACAAAAACTTAATAAAATGATTGTTGGAGTAAGATAATAGAATATCTTTTTTTAAAACTATCTGATTAATTTTAGATCATTTCTTCAATTAGGAGTAGTTTTTACAAATAATTTTAGATTTATTTTGCAATCGTAGATATTTAAAAGTTCTTTTCTTGATAAAACTCCGATTTTTTTAATCATTTGTCCACCTTTACCTATTAGTATTGGTTTTTGGCTTTCTTTCTCGACGTTAATTACGGCACTAATATGAAAGATATTATCCTCGAATTTTTTTTGTTCAATTTCGACATAAACAGAATAAGGGACTTCTTTTTTTGTATTAAAGATTATTTGTTCACGGATGATTTCGGTGATTACAAAATTATCATCATCTTCGATTTTACTAAAAGCCTTATCTCCTAAAGGAAGTTTGGTTTTGATTAAAGTAAGTAATTTATCGATATTTTCGTTTTTCATAGAAGAGACTTCAACAACTTCGTCAAATGATATTTTTTGTTTTAAAACTCCTATACTATATTGATTCTTTTTTGTGCTTGAAATATCTTGTTTAGAAAGAACTAAAATAATATTCTTCACATTAAAATCATTGATGCTTTTGATTAATTCATCGTCCTCTTCATCAAATTCTTTAGTGGGATCAAATAGGTAAAGTAAGCAATCAACAGTTTTATAGACAGATTTTACTTCTTTATTCATAAATTTATCAAACTCATTATGCGGAATGTGGAAACCAGGAGTGTCGATAAAAATGATTGAGGAAGAAGAATCATTATACAATGCGGTAATTTGTTTCCTTGTGGTTTGTGGCTTGTAAGAAGTAATTGATACCTTTCTTTTCATAATTGTATTGATTAATGTAGATTTACCAGCATTTGGTTTTCCAATTATTCCAACATATCCTGTTTTTAGTTTTTTCATACATAAATTATAGTTTTTTATAAATATAAGTAAATGATATTTTATTACTTTTTTAAGAATGAAACTAAAAGATTACTCCTCTTCTTTTTTTTCAGTTAAAGAATAACCGTTTGCAATGAATTTTTCTATTTTCATCATAACATTGTTATTATCAATGATGTGATTAAAGTATCATTTTTTTTGGAATTTATTGTAAAAAGCCTGAGGTACAAACTTGTAGCATCTGTTCATTTCGTCTCTTGTGAATATTTTTTGCTCTTCTTCAAAATCAATTTCAATATCATTAAAATCATCATCCATTTTATCGATTTGGTTTTTCTCTTTCATTATTTCTTCAAAAAGAACTCGTAAATCTTCATAGATCTTATGCACTATGTACTTCTCAAGTTCATTATCTTGCTTCTCCAATTCAATGATATTCTTATTCAATATTTTAGAATTAATATATCACTTCTTTTGTTGAGGTGTCAATAAAGCATACGGTATTTTATAATCTTTTATTTCAATTGTCGCAAAAACTCCTTTCCTTTTTCCAAAATTTCTCTTCCTGAAGAATTTTTGGATACAAAAAAATTAGATAACAAAAAAGGCTCAATTTTGTTTTCGATCGTTTCTAGTTCAATGTTAGTGATGCTAGAAATTGTTTTCACACCAATAGGCCTTTTGCTGTTACTTAATAATCTCAAATAAATTATATCATCTTCTGTCAAACCGTCGATAATCTTGATATTTTTTAAGATTGTTTCGATAGAAATAGAGCCATCATTTAGTTTAAAATCATAGACTCGTTTTAATATTTTAATAGCATTTCTTGGAATAGATTTTGAATTTTGGGCAATCTTAGTTATTTCTTGTTCCGTTAATACAAAATCCATTTTTTTGCAATTTAGTTGTAAAATACTTTTTATCTCTTCAATAGAATATTCCTTCAAGTTAAATACAATTCCGAACCTTTCTTCCAATGGTAATTGAAGTTTTCCGAATTTTGTTGTTGCTCCTATAAGAGTGAAGTGAGGCAATTTTATTCTTGTAACCTTAGTATTGAAATCTTTTCCTATCGCTAAATCTATCGAATAATCTTCCATTGCCGAAAACAAAAGTTCCACCACGTTCTTATTAATACCGTGAATTTCATCAATAAACACTATATCTCCTTCTCCGATACTTAAAAACAAATTTGTTAAGTCAGCAGGTCTATTAATGCTATTTCCTTGAATGATTTTTATTTTCTTGCCTAGTTCATTTGCAATAATCATTGCAAGTGAAGTCTTTCCAGTTCCAGGCAAACCATATAAAAGCATATGATCTAAAGTCTTGTTCTGTTTTTTAGCGGATTCGATGAAAATAGTTAAATTACGTTTAATATCTTCTTTTCCACAAAATTCTGCGAGGTTGGTTGGTCTTAGGATATACATTGTGCAATTCATCTGATCGCATCACTAATAATATCACTAACATCAGGTTGTTTAGTATTTATCGCTTGTAAAGCTTTTTGCACATCCATTTGCGGGTAACCTAATGTTAATAAAGCCTTAAACGCTTCCGCAAAGTTTCCTTCATCGCTTTTTGTTTCGGAGTGTTCGATATTTTCGCATAATGATTTCGCAACCTTTAAACTTATTCCTTTCAATTTGCTTAATCCTTCAATATCGTTATTAGATATCAATTGTTTAATAAGCTCACATCCATGTGAAATGATCTGCATACTCGTTTTGCATCCTATCCCACTTATTTGTAAAAGCTTCAAAAATAATTCTTTTTGCTCATAATTTTCAAATCCAAACATTTCTTCCACTATCTTATTACTATTAATAGAAATATTTTTGTAAAGGAATATTTTTCTGAACTTTCCAATTTCGAATCTTTCTTTATTGTTTACCAAAATATTGTAACCAACAAAGTTATTTTCAACTGTAATTGAACACTTATTTATCGAGATTATTTTCGCAATTATGTAACTAACCATACATATATATATAGCGAGAAAAAAACAAAAAGTTAACTTTTTAGGGATTTTAAGAGGGAGAAGGAAAATTAAGAAAGTTCCAAATGAAGCATAATCGTATATAGATGAAGAATTAAAAAAAATAGCACTAAAAGAGTTTAATTTGAAGTAATATTACAGTTCAGATTTTTCTAATAACCAGTTTGTAGATAGACTATTTCAAAAATTCATGGATGATACAGTTACCACTTTGATAAAATTCAAATCTTTCTGTTGCAAGAATAAACCCTCCCAACGTTTTGACACTTTTAAAGATAGTCCCTTTTTTAGAAACAAATATTACACAAAAAATATAATCTAACTATGTTGGAACCAATCTTGGACTGTGTCATTATTGGTGCTGGTCCTATTGGATTATATTGCGGAAATCAATGTAAAAAAAATAATCTTAGTTTCCTCATTATTGAAAAAAGTCATGATATCGGTGGACAAATAACATCCTTCTATCCACAAAAAAAAGTTTACGATTATCCGAATCATCATTCAATAATGTCAAGTGATATTGTTAAAAACTTAAAAAAAAGTATCGAACAAAACATATTAACTAATAGTGAAATAAAAAATATTAAAAATGATAAGAA
Source organism: Mycoplasmataceae bacterium (assembly GCA_031282725.1). Taxonomy (GTDB): domain Bacteria; phylum Bacillota_I; class Bacilli_A; order Mycoplasmatales; family Mycoplasmoidaceae; genus Malacoplasma_A. The sequence goes on along the minus strand of JAITDD010000044.1, from coordinate 22,293 downwards.
AGCTAATCAATTCACCATTTTATTTAAAAATAATGATAAACAAATAAAATGCAAGTCGATCGTTATTTGTATAGGAGTAGGAAAAGCAGAACCGAAAAAGATAGATTTCGAAACAGATAATACTTCTAATATTTTCTACCAAATCACAAATAAAGATGATTTTAAACAAAAGAAACTTATTGTTTTAGGAGGAGGAGATAGCGCTGTTGATTGGGCCGACCAATTGGAAGAGATTACACAAGACGTCACAATAGTATATAGAAGACCAGAATTTCGCAATAATCGTGATACAAAGCCTAATGTAAAGAAATATTTAAATTATTCGATAAAAAAAGCACAAAACAACATCCTACATATTTTTCATAACGAAACTAAAAAAGAAGAACTTGTTCCTTATGACTATCTATTTGTTTTTTTTGGTTTAAACCTTGAACCAATAACTCATCTATTAAAATACAAAACTAAACAAGACAAGATTATTATTGATAAAAATCAACAAACTAATATTAACAACGTTTATGCAGCAGGGGATTGCTGTTTTGGAAAAAAGGAATATAAGATTGCTTCTGGAATGGAAGAAGTTGATAAAATAATATCGAATCTAAGAAGCAAGATTTAGTTTCTTTCAATTCATATATCCAAAAACAGAGTTTACACAACTAAATAAGTATGTAAACAATGTGAATGAGCTTGTAAGAAGCATTTTAGTGTTGCCTTCATCAGAGAATTGGATAATATTGATTATTCACATAGATATTGTCGCACCATTCGAAACCATTCACATTACCCATTGCTGTCTTATGTGTAATGTAGCAAAAAGCATCGCAATTATCGAAATAGTTAATGCTAGTGAGTTTAAATAGTGTTTTATTCAAAAGATTTCGTTTTTAGCGTACGAAGTATCACCAAAGAAATGTAAAACAGAATCAATTGTAAGAATAAACATAATTCCGACACTAATAACAACAGCTCCAATAATGATTAAAATGAAGTTGGTTTTTTTTAAACTTAATGATGTTATTTCTTTATTAGTATCTTTTCCAATACTCTTCTTTCAAACAAAAATACTTAGAATATTCATGATAAGATAATAGAAGTTTAGAATAAAACTACCATAATTATTTGTGATCCAACTAATAAACATAAAAAATACCACAGCAGTAGCTCCATAATAAAAGTTAGATATTTTCTTCTTTGCCAAAAGGATAAGGCAAGCTAAATTAGTTAAACAAGCTAATACTGAAATAATAGGAGAAGCGATATCAACCCAGTTTTCAGGTTTAATCATTAAATAGAATATTGCTAAATAAGCAACACATCCAGTAAAATTAACACTAAATAAGGAAACGGAATATTTGGAATAAGATTTGAACTTTGCGATAAGATTCATATTTTTATTCTAGATAAAATATTTTAATTTGCCATATTTAATAGAAGAAAAGATATCGATAATTCAAAAAACAATTTCGCCAATAAGTAATAATTGTAAAACTCCGGCAATATAGTGTTTGTTCATAATTCTTGTTATTCCGCCTAAAATTCAACTAGTGAAAGGAATAATCGCAAGGATAACTACTACGATTTTATCCATTTTTTGATTTAAATATGTTTTCATGTAATTATTATATATGAGAAAAATTTAGAAAGTTATTTAGCTTTTTTCTTATCTTTCGTTGGTTTTGGTTTACTCTTCTTTGTATCTTTAGTTCCTTCTTCATTCTTTGGCTTTGTTTCTTTTTGTTGTTTAGTATTATTCTTTTTATTTAATAAACTTGCTTGGAATTCTGCGTTCGTCATGTTAGCAGGTCTTGCGTAATGACACGAAGGATATCCAGTACATCCAATAAACTCTCCTCTTTTACTTCATCTTTTTGCCAAAGGTTTTCCACACAAAGGACATTTTTCATCAATAATTTCTTGCGGACGGTGATCGGATTTAGGGAACTCAACATAGTCACATAATGGATAAGCGCTACAAGCAACGAAGTTAGCATGAGATTTTGGACTAAAACGAACGATTAATGGTGATTTACATTTTGGACATAATCTAACTTCTCCTTTCTCATCCAAAGCATATTGCGGGCCTGCTTTTGGCATATTCTTTTCAGCGTTATCGATTAGTTTTTTAAATTTAGGTTGGAACGCAAAAATGTAATCTTTTCAATTTTCACTGTTGTGGCTTATTTCGTCAAGGTTTTCTTCCATTTGTTTTGTGAATTCAACATTAATTAAATCACTAAAATAAGCATCTAACCCATCAGCAACTTCATTTCCCAAAGGACTAACGATATATGTTTTTTTATCTAAGAAAGCATAACCTCGAATGATTGGTAATTGTGCCATACTATTGTAAGTACTTGGACGACCTACCCCTTTATCTTCCAATTCTCTAACTAAACTTGCTTGATTAAATCTTGGAGGAGGAGCATGTTGTACTTCGGCAGATGTTATTTCTTTAATTTTTAATTTATCGCCTATTTGATATTTAGAAAAATCAATAGATTCACTAATTTTTTCATTTTCAAAATCTCAAATTTTTCGATATCCTGGACTGATTATTTTAGAGCTGTGTGTATAGAATTTACATCCTTCGTTTTTTAATCTGATTGTAATACTTTCCGATTTACAAGGAGACATGAAAGCCGCTATACTTCGCATTCAGATAAGTTTGTATAAACGATATTCGTCACTAGGAATTTTGTTTTTTAAATCGCTTGGAAAGATGAAAGGGTCGATAACGCGAATACCTTCATGGGCATCCTGTACATTTTTGGAAGAATCTGCTTTACTTACAAATTCTCGATGAACAAATTCGTTTTCTCCATAAGTTTTTTCGATATATTTTTTTACTTTAGCGACAAAAGAATCAGCTAAACGAATAGAGTCGGTACGAGGATATGAAATTAATGCGGTATGTTTTCCTTTAATGTTAATACCTTCATATAGTTTTTGAGCAACAGAAGTAGCTTTTCCGATATTCATACCTAAAACATTAATTGCGGCTTGTTGCATAGAAGAGGTTTTGAAAGGAACAGCTGGGCTTGTGTTAATGATTCTTGGTTTATCAATTTGGTAGATTTCATATTCTTTTTTTAATTTGTCAATAACTTTTTTCGCGGACTCTTCATCTCTAAAACCAATTTCAACTGAATCTTTTTTATCTTTAACTTCTTCTTTATTCGCATCAAGATAATATAAGTTTAAATTTTTTATATCGTCATCGATATCACGGAGGATTATCGGATAGTTCATGTTTTCTAGCAGAGGTTTAATAATAAATCATTTGTTAGATGTGAAGGCTTTAATTTCTTTTTCTCTGTCATTAATGAATTTTAAAGCAACACTTTGAACTCTTCCAGCGCTTTGAGCGTGAAATTTTTCGCGAACTACTTTACTTAAACCAAATCCAATCATACGATCTAATATTCTTCTTGCGAATTGACTGTGAACTTCATTAATATTTATTTTTCTTGGGTTTTTAATCGCTTCTAAAACCGCCTCTTCGGTAATTTCGTGAAACGTTATTCTTTTACATTTCTTTTTATCTTCATCATTTAAAACTTCGTAAACATGTCACGCAATTGCTTCTCCTTCTCTATCGGGGTCGGCGGCTAGATATATGTTTGTTGCTTTATGCGCTGCACTATTTATTTCAGCGACTCTTTGAGCATTAGATTTAATTACTGTTTCTTCATTAGTCTTGTTTTTACGATTAAAGAAAGAAATGTGCAACTCTTTAAACTTTGTCCCATCAATAATTGCATCTTCATAATGAGATTTAACATTAGAATTTTTATTTTGCTTAACAGAACTTGAAATGACTCAATTAGGTTCAAGTGTTTTTTCATCGTAACCATTTATTTTCTTTAAATCACGAATATGTCCAACAGTAGCGATGACTTCTCATTTATCATTAAGGAAGGTTCCAAGAGTGTGAATTTTGTTCGGTGATTCTACAATTAATAGGTTATGCTCCATATTATCTCAAATATTATATAGACTGAATTATTCGTAAACGAATGAAAAATGATTAAAAGATTAATGTTAGAATAAAGATTGGATTTAGAAAATATTAAAATATAACCAATATATATTTTAGTGAAATAGATTAAGCAAGAGTTGCATTATGAATAAACTATCCTAACACTTTAATATTTTTATAAAATTCTTTCAAAACAGGGAATGGAACAATAATATTTGTGCATAATAGCAAGTATTTTAATCGTTTAGTAGAGAAAAAAATCAATGAAGGTTTCGAAGTTATCCAAGTATTATGTATTGAAGGAATCAAGTATTGCGGAAAAACAAGTACTTGCGAAAGAATAGCTAAAACCGTTTTTAAATTCCAGGACTTAGGAAAAAAAGACATTTATAGAACTTACATTTATAGTAATAACGATCTTCTTTTTTCTCATCCAAACCCGGTTCTTTTTGATAAAGACAAGAGATTTCTGAAATTTGAGATTTATTAAAAATATATGTTGACATACATAAAAATAATCAATATTTGTTAACTGATTCTTCTAGTGTTAGAAAAGATGTAGTTTCTCACTCAGGAGCTGGCAGATTCGGAAAAATAAGAATGAGAACAATGAGTTTGTATGAATCTTCACACTCTTCTGGAAAAATCTCCTTAATCGAATTATTTTCTTCTAATTTAGAAATCTCTTTTGAAAGCGACAAAACAATCAATGACATAGCGAAATACATCGTATGTGGTGGATGGCCGGAAAATATCAACATTGAAGAAAAAAAGAGTATTAGATCTTTATTATTTTACTACGATATTTTAATTAATGAAGATATTAAAAACATCGACGGAGTTAAAAGAAACCCTCACACTGTCGATTCTTTGCTTAAATCTTTTTCTCGTAACATTTCAACTCTTTCAAAATACACAACAATTTTAGAAGATATGAAAAACAATAGTAGTGGAATAGATATAAAAACTCTTGACGATTATATCAATGCATTAGAAAAACTTTTTGTTATTGAAAGCATTGAAGCATGATCACCAAAAATAAGAAGCAAATATGCTATAAGAAATGCGGAGAAAAAATGTTGGCAAACCCTTCTCTCGCTTGTGTTTCTTTAGGAATTAATAGTGATTTTTTATTAAATGACGCAAAAACATTTGGTTTTTTATTCGAAGCTTTAGTTTTGAGAGATTTGAGAATATACATCGAAAATAATGACGGAAACATATTTCATTATCATGATCAAAGCAGATTAGAAGTTGATGCTATAGTAATTTTAAGAAATGGCGATTGGGGTGGAATTGAAATAAAACTTGGTTCTAGTCTCGAAGTGATTAACGAAGCAATTAAAAATTTAAAGAAACTAGAAGCATCAATTGATACTACTTTTTTAAAAAACCAAAATTTCTAGCCGTTGTTACTGTTGGAAGATATGCTTATAAAAAAGAGGGTGTTTATATCATTCCTATCACTTTATTAAAAGATTAAATCCACAAATAATTAAACAGGTCCTGGTGAATTATAATTTCCCGGACGAAGATAAAATGGTACGCTAATAAATTTTGTAGGGACATTGTCATATATGAACATGAAATCTTTCGAAGATCCACCACCAGAACCAAGATTTCAGGTGCTAGGACTTTGATACACACTTACCACAGCAACAGAAATCCCGCCATTTTCTTTCATTACAAATTTAGAATTTTCACTTTTTTCTTTTGTTGTGACCGCGATTCCTCCGATTTCATGGAACACTTCATAATAATCTTGATCACACGAAAATTTGTCATAGGAAATTCCAGGAAAATAAAATCTTATCGAATTATCATTAATTGAAAAATTACTTAAATAATTAAAAGTTAATGAATCATCATTTTTTCCATAAATACATGTAGGTGTTTGGAAACTTAGTAAAGATATTGAATGTAATCCTGCCACGTTAATATCGTAATTAGCTTTTGTGATTGAAATAATTCTTAGTAAGTCATTTTTTTGTCAATTACCACCGATTGATAGTGTGTAGGAAGAACCAGTATTGCTAAGAATCCCTTTAATTAGCGAAGAAGGATTGGATAATTCAATATTATTAGCAGTCAAATCAGAAACCTCTTGGCTTAGTGAAAATTTAATTTTTGTTTCAGAATTCGAATATTCAGTTTTAATATCAGAAGCATAAACTTGTGTTAATAAATTATTTCTATGAAGAGTTGATGAGGTTAAAGAATTAAGATTAAACAAATATCCTTTTAAACTAATCGAAGAAATCGTAATCGTATCTCCTTCATTCCAACTTCCTCCGATTGGTAGGGCATAAACATTCCCACTATGTGTAAGCTCTCCTTTTAAAATCATTGCTCCTCCAGAAGCTTCCAAAGCGATATCATTTTCTGTCAATCCATTAACTTCTTGATTTAAAATAAAGTGCAAATTTTTGGTTGACACTGAATTGTTTAAGCCATCAGTATTTGATAAATAAGCTAAAATTTGGATAGGAGCGTTATGCAAAGCTTGCGGTGTTAGCGAATTAATATTAAACAAAAAACCTTTTAAAGAAATCGATGATATTTTCACATTATCCCCTTCATTTCAAACTCCTTGAATAGGTAGGGTGTAAATATTCCCACTATGTGTAAGCTCTCCTTTTGAAATTGAAACATTATGCGATGCTTCTAAAATAATATTATTCGCTATTAATCCATTGACTTCTTCGCTTAGAGTAAAGTGTAAGTTTTGGGTTTTCTCAATATTTTGCGCCCCATCGACACTGAAAGAAGAAACAGAAATTGTAATATCATTTTCATTTCTATTACAATAAGTTAAAGACAAGATTAAAACAGTGATTGTAATTAAAGGAAAAACCGAAAGTAATGAAATTTTAACTCAATTTCCTTTTTTCACATTTTTAATTATATTTTGTTTAAATAGTCTATTTTATATTTCGATGTTATATATAATAATATACAATGTTGCAAACAATAGTAGAAAGCAGAGAACGAACTAATGATTTGTTAGCCCGTAGTTCTGAAGTTAATATTCCTGATTTAGAAGTTAGGACATTTTTACCAACAATGTTGCGTACTCTCAATCGAGAAATTATTCAAAGAGGTGATCCAATGAAACACCGTGGTCCTTCATTTTGAGATAGATTACCCCAAATGCATACGCCTTTGATTGAAGACAAAAATGTTCTTTTTTTCTTATCACCTGATGAATTAATAGAGTTAAATCTAATATATCATAAATTTTATCTTTTTATTGTAAAATCTCCCGAGTCAAGAAGCGTACAAATAATATCACCCATCCATACCTATACTGAAAAATTAATTAACATATTTCAAAAAAATAAACTTGGACAATCACTTACTCGTGAAGAAACACAACTTTTTGACCAATATCAAAGCAGACACTATGTTGATGATATTTCTCAAACTTCAATTAATTCCGCTTTAGCTAGAAGAGAACAATTTTTTTCAAACGTTCTTGCTTCAGAACAAGATTCTAATTTATTAATTCAATTATTTGATAATATTTTTTATAATCAAAATAATTCTAATGTAATTTCTGGAAAAGAACACTCAAGTGAACAATTTACATTTAACCTTGCTTTTAGATTATTAACTGGAATTAGCAAACACGATAAAAGCGCAGAATTTCAACAAATTGATATTGTAACTATTTTATCTTCTTTGTATGAAAAAGCCAAAGCTAATGGAACACAGGATACTTTATTAAAAGGTTTAAACAAATTAGCTGATAAAGTGATGGATGATTTAAGAATTGAACAAGAAGCCCATTCGAAATCTTACAAAATTTTATTCGGTGTACCAAATTTGGAAACCGAAGATGGTCGTTCTTTAAATACTTCTAGAAATATCTTTTTAAAATCAGTAGGTAAAGCTAAAAAAGAAATAGAAATAGAAATTTTAGGAACTGGAACAAGCGGTACTGGCACACTCCAATATAAGTTTTGCAAAAGCATATTAGTAAATAGAACAGTTGGTGCGGATTCTGTAGAGAAAAAAGCTGCCAAAAAATATGTCGACCAAACCGAGAAAAATATGAAAGAAGCTACTTTCAAAGTTTTAACCCAAGCTGACGAAATCGCAAAAAAACATAAAAACGATTGATTTTTAAAAGAATGGAGAATTAAAAGAGAAGTTAAAAAAATATACGAAACCGAATTACTTAAACAACAAAAAAGAGGCGAATCATATCGTGAACTTCGTGATGCTGAAATAAACGCTCAAAATCAGGCTCGTTTAGCCGCACAAGCTCAAGCAAGAGCACAAGAACAAGTTGTCGCTGCGCCGCCCCCCAGCGGTTCCCGCTCCTGTCGCTAATCCTGAAGCTCCTTTGGTAGCATCTGTTGCCCAAACAATATAAATAACCTTGTTTTATTTTTTCTTTAAACAAGAGTTTGATATATGATGAATCAACATGTATTTATAAAAATACTTATGAGTTCAATGAAAAAAAACCAATTTTTAATTCAATATAGATTCAAAAGAAGTCGATCAGGTTTAAAAATCATTTCTCCACTTTTTTGGACCCAGTCTAAGTTTAGAAGTTGGAATGAATAAAATTACATAAAAACTCTTTTTAATTCAATTCAATATCCTGTGTATTATTTTTATACCCGAAATTAACGATTTGTATAGAAATACCACAATTTGTAAATTTTTACTATAATATTGTTGATGGCGAGTAATTTATGCAAAATTTTAAAGAAGATAAGAATTGATAATGATGATATTCTTTACACTATGGCGAGAAAACTTGGCATAAGTAGTTCTTATTTATCCGCAATTGAAAACGGCAAAAGAGAAATACCATCTGATTTTATTGCAAAATTAACCAATGTGTATCATCTTGATGAAAAGACAATTAATCAAATAGAAGAAATAGCTAGTGAAAATTACCGAAATGTTAAAATCAATATCTCAAATTCTGATATGTTTAAAAAAAATATTGCGATTAATTTCGCAAGAAAATTCGACGACTTAGATGAAGAAACTATAAAAAAAATGATTGAATTAATAAAAGGAGGTAAAAAATAATGTATCCGAGAAAACCAAAATATTATGAAATATGTCCTATTTGTGGTGAAAAAATATTTGGAGGTTTTGGATATATATGTGAAAATTGTGGTTGAGAGTGTGAAGGAGGTATAAAATTTTATAAAACTAAAGAAGATTTAGAAGAAGAGGGTCCCGCTAACAGTATGTCGGTAATTCAATATCGAAAATGACGAGAATGTGAATTGAAGAAAGATAAAAATTTCAATTGGATGAAAGTTTTCAAAAGTTTCTGCAAAAAATTGTATAAGGTTAGATATTTTTGTCCAATTTGTGGCGAAGAGTATGTTCCTAATGCTTCAATAGCTAGATGTCCTTCTATCAATCTAAAAGATGGAGTGAAATGTCCGAAATGCGGATGAAAGCGTGATTTGGTACAAGGACTTGAACCAAAATTAAAAGACGGGATGAATAAAGAATCAGTATACGAATATAGAAAAAAATATGAAAAAACTATTTGTAATAAAAATGATTTGATAAAGGAGGAAAAAAAATAATGATTATCACAAGACTAGAAGAAAGAAAAACAATCAAAGATATCAAAAATATCGTTAAACATTTACGGATGAAATTAAAGATAAAATCAGGAAATACGATAGATGTTTGTAAAATATTAGATCTATATAAATTCGAAATTTCTCCAATAGAACATTGAGAAGATTCTAGGGTACATGCATATTACAATAGTTATGAAAAAAAGATTTATATCAGAGAAGATATTTACGAACGTGCATGCAACAATTATGGTCGTGATCGTATGACCATTACGCATGAAATAGGACACCATATTTTACATAGCGATTGTTCAATTTCTGAAATAGGAAGAATGAATAATTCATTTTGTTGTGCCAACAAAGAATGACAAGCGAAAGTTTTTGCAGGAGAGTTTCTTTGTCCATCTAATTATTCGCTTACAAAAATGAGCATCGAAAAAATTAGTAAAAAATTCGGAATTTCTACTACCGCCGCTGAAATTCAAAAAAATAGAGCTAAAAAATTAGCACAAAAAAGAAAGGAGGAGAAAAAATAATGTCGAATCCAAAAAAAGTTCCGGATCGTTGAAAATCATATTTACTCGGTGGTGCCGAATATACTGAGGTTGATGAATTTCCGATAATCGATGTAGCCACAATTAGTGAGAAAGTTCCGCAAAATATTGTGCCATTTGATAAAATAGAAACAATTCATAAAGATGACCGGAAAAAATATTTTGTTTGTTTTTATTGCCAAGATTCAGCATTTGAATGCGTGTGAAAAAATCCAAAAAAATATATTAATGTTTTTCTCGACTATGCAGGAATAATTGGGTTTGATTTCAGTGTTCATTATGATATGCCAACATGACAACAAAAATATCAAATGGCAATTAATCTTGTTTTAACATATTTTTATGGTCGACTGGAATGAATAAAAGTCATTCCAAACATAAGATATGGTTTGGCAGAATATGCAGATGAATTTTTGAAAGCTTTTCCTAAACGAACTTTAATTAGCATTGGCACCTATGGTTTTATTAAAACCAAAGAAGAACAGAAACCATGAATCGCTTTTTTAGAAAAAGTTATCAGTGTTTTAAATCCGAAAGGTATTATTGTTTACGGACCGCATCCTAATAAGATATTTCATCAATTTGAAAATAGAACAAAGTTTTATTATTACAATTCGTGAACGAAAAGTTTTTTTGATAAAAGAAAGGAGAAGAACAAATAATGAGTTCTAAAGGAGCGAGTAACCGTTATGGGAACACAAAAGGTAAACCATCCAAACACATTAATTATCAATGAGCAAAAGACTTCAATGATGATACTTCAATGAAACATTTCGTAAAACACGAAAGTAAATTTTTTTCTCCTTCTGAAGAAGAATATATTAAAAGCGCAATGACCTTCGCTAATACAGTAAGTCTTTTCCATAAAATGTTTGTTGATAGAAAAGGAAGCACATACAAATATGATCCCAGAACTGGAAAACTCGCTATTATTGACAAACGAGGATACATAATATCCTATTTCACAGTCGAAGAAAAACAATTTCAACATATTAGAAACGAAAAGGAAAAATAACAGCTTATAAAACTTGAATCGTATTCTAAATTTGAAAAAATAATTTTATTCATTTTGTAAATAATTACCACAATTTGTTAATTTAGTATATAATATTTATACGTTATGGCTACTACATTAGCAAAAATATTAAAAATAGTAAGATTTGACCATGATGAAATACTTTTCACAATGTCTAGAAAATTAGGAATTAGTAGTGCTTATTTATCTGCTATTGAAAACGGGAAAAGAGAAATACCTAGTGATTTTGTCGCAAAATTAACTAAGCTTTATTCTTTAGATGAAAAAACTATCAATCAAATTAATGAAATCGTTGCAAAAAAATCGCAAAATGTTAAAATTAATATTTCTAATTCAAGTGCCAACAAAAAGACTTTGGCTATTAATTTTGCAAGAACATTCGATGATATTAATGAAGCAACAGCAAAAAAATTAAACGATTTATTAAACTCTATTTAAATTTAATATTCTTTTAAAATTTATCCAATTTTGCTATAGTTATTCTTATGAATAGATATTTTAACATCCATCAATGTAGCTTTTTTGTAATATGCATGGCACATAAACCCTCCCAGCATTTTGGTACGTGCTTTAAATATTATTTATAATATTTAAAATGAATCTATACGAAATTTTTAAACTAGTTCTTCCTACTCTTACTAGTGGTATTTTTAAAGCTCACGAAAGCAAATTCAGAGAAGATATTGATAAAATTGTTGAAAATTTATTTAATTCAGATCAACACAAACCTTCTTTTGAAAATCCGGATGATTTATTGAAACAAATTGAAACCTTATACTCTTTTTTTAGAACAAAAATTTCTCCGACATTAAATCAACCATTTGGTGAAGAAATCGATATTCTACGAAAAGATGGTGAACGTCAATATGATGATTTTATTAATGAAAGAATTCCAAATATAAAGCACGAAATCGCTATTTTTGCTGCAACCGTTATTTCTGATATTTTTAAAAAAGTAATTGAAAAAGGTGAGGAACATTTTAATGATGATACAAAAAAAAGAATCGCTAGTTATACCGAAAGCATTACCCAAGACGTAAAAAAAGAAGCAGATTCAAGAAATGAATATATGGAAACTACTTTTAAAAAAATAAACCAATATTATAGTCAAAGGATTAAAGTTGGCGATTTAATAACTTCAAACAAACACACTCAAATTGTTACTGATGTTAATTATGAGACAGGAATGGTAACTACTGTTCAAATGTTTATGAGAGGTGTTTGTAAATCAACTGAACCTGCAATGTCATTTTCCTGACTTTCAATAATTAGACCAAACACAACTGATGAAATAAAGCAAAGAGCTGTCGCAATCGCTAATGAAATAGCTAACAAACCTGCCGAAAAAATGAAATATGGATTGAAACCTTACATATTTTCTTCTATATCCAATTTAAACAATAAGTATTGATATTGCACCCAATTATGTTATGCCGCTTATGATAATGCAGGTTATGTTCCAAAGGAATTTTCGGGTAGAGCGCCAATCTACGTTACTGCTAATGATTTAAAGAAATTCGGTCCTGTTACTAGAATTAGAGAAGAAAATGAACCATATTTCCACCCAAACCACATTGAAAAAGCAACCCAATTACGTAGTCAAATCAACGATATTAAAGAAAAATCATTAGAAACATTTAAAGAAAGCTACACTCGCACAATGTTTAATTCTGTAAACAAGCAAATTGAAGGTGAAATTTCGCGGTTAGAAAGAAATATTAACGAATCAAAAGGATTGCGAGCATTTTTAAAATGCGGACAATGACACGAAGAGGTGATGCAAAGACAACGCATACTGCAATGACGGGAAAAAAGTGTTAAAGCATTGGAAGATAATTTTTTAAAGCAAGCATATGAAATAGAAAACGCAAATTTACAAACATTATTTAATGCATGGAAAAAACACAATGAAAGAAATGAGTTGATTGAAAGAAAAATAAATGATGTCAATACTAACGATGAAGATAGACAAATCATAGCCAATGATTGAATAATGCACTCATGTTTTGAAGAAATGATTTGTAAACGAATTCAAGTTTTATCCCCAAATATTGAAAATGACGAGCAAGCTAAACAAATTTTGACAGAAAAAACAAGTGTTGAACAACAAAGAGCCTTTATTGAAACAAATAAAACAAAATTATTAGAAAGAGCACGATATATAGATTCGCACACGATAGAAGAAAAAGAGCGAGGATTGATACAAGGATATATTTCCAACCTAGACGAACTTGCGTTAACCGGAGTCTCAGAAGAAAGTATCACATGTGGAACTTTAGAAACAAGAACTGAATTACCACCAGCATGAACTTGTCCTCCTACACGTTACGATTTATTTATGCAAGATATTGAAAGACAAGCAGAAGCTAACGGCTTGCATTATATTGAAGCAACTAAGCCTCGATGTTTTCCACTAGCCTATGTGGCAGTAGTAGGATTTCGTGAAAACGATGAAGTTGGTTCATGCGAATACCGTTTTGTTTAGTCACGAATGTCAAACGTTTGGTTCTTTTACCAGCCTGATAATCGCAATGCCACGAGGAAGGGTTGTGAAAAAAATAATCACAAGCTTATATTGAATTTTTCTATAATTAAATAGACATGGCGAATAAAAAAGGAATTAAACCAGTTTCAAAAGAAATCGAAGCAAAATTCTTTATTGAAAAAGATGAGTTTATTAAAAAACTAAAACAAATTAAAGCAAAATTAGTAACTCCTGAAAGAACAATGAAAAGGAAAGTTTTTGGTATTGTGAATGAACCTAAATATTTTCGAGTTCGTGATGAGGGCGGTAAGATCACTATGACATGCAAAGTTATCACAGGAAGGGGAATACATGATGTTTTCGAAAGTGAAATTGAAGTTAGTAATTTCGATAAAGCTTGCGAAATATTAACTCTCACCGGATTGCCTTTAAAAGCTTATCAAGAAACAACAAGAGAAACATGAGAAATTGATGACGTTGAAATCGTAATTGACCATTGACCTTTTTTACCTTTTGTTACAGAAATTGAAGGTTCAAGTGAAAAGAAAGTAAAACAAGTTTGCGCTAAATTAGGATTAGACTTTAAAGAAGCTATGTTTGGCGCTATCGACCGAATGTATGCTTTGGTTTATGACATTCACGAAAACGAAGTTAACACATGAACAGACATAACTTTTGAAAATAAAAAATTAGAAAAAATGTTACTTGCGAAAAAAAGAAAATAATCCATTTTTTAAAAACCTTAATTTATATAATTTACATAAGCCGTCTTAGCTCAATTGGCAGAGCAACTGACTTGTAATCAGTAGGTTGTAGGTTCGATTCCTATAGTCGGCACCATTAAATATTATGAGAAACAAATATAAAAATGCTGCACTTTTATATAAAAAGAATGGTGGAAACTTTAAGAATGATAAACAAAACTTTCATGAAGAGTTACAACATTTAATCGAATCTTTAAAAGAAACAAATAATAATTTTAGCTTTTTTAAATTAAATAAAAATGAAGAAGATAGTTATTGAAATGTATTAATAAAAAATAACGATACAGGAAAATTCTTTTTAATCGCTAAACCACCATATTCTTCCATTGGACACATCAATCAAGAAGATATTAAAAAGCTGACAAAAAACGATTCAATAGATATTGATATAATAACCCCTTTATACGATTATGATAATTACCACTGAACCGTAATGAAAGAAGAAACAAATATTGATTTAGCAGGAAACATTGAATGTCGTAATACTCACATCATCGATTCTTATAAACTAGATTTAGACGGACAAGTGCAAAGTGATGATTGAAGTAGTAGTTATCATAGTTTAGATAATATCGCAATGCTTTTAACAAATGAATATGACAAAGATTTATATGATAAAAAAATAAACGATCAAGCAAAATGAAATGTAGGTGAAATTGAAAAGATGAAAAATTTCTCCCAATACAATAAATTATTTTCACAACTTGATTCTAACAACAAAAAACAAATGGATGAAATCGTTGAAATGCAACCTTTTTTAAAATTATCTTCTGCCAATCTTAACGAACAATTCAAACCTAATGCTAGCGGATTTTCTAACCTTAAAACAAAAATAACATCATTACGTAAGGAAGAAAAAATCGAATTCTGTTCTTCTAACCAAACTGCCTTATTTCAAGATGTCTTCACTGACTTTAATAATTTTAAAAACTCAAAAACCAAAGACCCTTCTTCATTAATAAATAGTTTAAACAAACTGGCAAACATGAACCTTTTATTAAATAACTTATTCGGGAATGATGAAAATCTTGATGTTAGAGAAATGATAAATATCGAGATGTATGCTAATATAGTTTTTTTTAATCTTTTAAAAGAAGAGTTTAATCAATATATTGTAAACGATTATGAAGACCAAATCATTAACTTATCAGACATAATTTCCTACAATTCCCCTAACATCCCTTCTGGTATCTCCAAAGATATCGAAACTTCGGTAAAATCTAAATTCTTTTCCTTACAGCAACATAACGAAGCTTTATTTTCTGACGAAGAAGAGATTGATGAAGAAGAGGAAGAAGAAGAGAATATTGAAGAGGAAGAAAAAACGAAATCCATTTTATTCTCCCAAAAAGAAAAAGATCAGATGGAAATGTTAAACAATGCAAAAAGAATTGAAGAAGAAAAAGAAAATGAGGAACGAGAACTAGCGGCAGAAGCAATGATGAAAGCTCTTGAAGAAGAAGATAAAGAAAGAGAAAAAGATGATGCAGAATTTGAAGCGAAATACCAAGACTATTTAGATAAAAAAAAGGCAGAAGAACAAGCTGCCGCTAAAAAAAGTCAGGATGAAATCGAACATCGAATGAATACACAATATAATAATCGTAACAACGAAAATGAAGAAGAGGAGCAAGTGCATTTAGGAAACAATGAGCGAGTATTATAAAAATAAAAAAGAAATTATTGGTAAATTAAATCTCTACGACTACACTTCTTCATGTATTAATGAAAATCTACAAACATTTATTGATAGTTTTAAAAAAGATTCAGATTTTTATTTTTTAAATATATCAATATACAAAAACCAAAACTTTTACGATTTTATAATCTTGAATAAAAAACATGGTAAATTCTATTTAATTAATAAAGCGGTCGAAGAAAATAAGATCCTTGATTTAGAAAAAAACCTTTTAAATTTAACCGAATGAAAGATTAGAGATTTAACAAAAAAAGACGAGATTACTGTTGAGATGCTTACCCCGGTTTATGATATAAAAAGAAAAATATGATATATAAAATGAAAAACAATAACCGTTAATACCCATCAAAAAAGAACAGTGAAAAAGGAAGAAAATATCGATTCCCAAGTTCTTGAAATCGATGGAAACAATAACGATAATATTAACCCTTTAACATATCTTTTCGACAACATATTAATCATTTTAACAGACAATGACGATGTAAAATCTTACGAGAATAAAAAAGAAGATCTTAAAGATGTAGTCAAAGACACAGAAGAAGAAACTAAAAAAGCCCAATATGAAAATATTTTTATCGAAATGAAAGATATCGTTAATACCAAAGATCCCGAATTTGAGAAACGTTTTCAAAACATGATGTTTCTATTAGAGAAAGACACAACTGACTTAATTAAGGAGATAAAAGCAACAAAGAAAATGCAGATTTTAGAACATATCATAAAACTTTCAAATGATGAAAAAATAATATTCTGTAAAAAATATCAAATGATTATCTTTAAAGAACTATACGATTGTTTCTTTGAAATTAAGAAAGAAAATATATTTTCGGAAGCCAAATCGATTATTGATGGTTTGGTTATATACACTAACTTCAATGTCCTTTTAACGAATATTTTTGCTGTTGATGACGATAAAAATGTAAGAGAGAATGCTAATATTGAAATCTATATTAATAAATACTACTTTAAAAATCTAATCAGTGATAGAATATTGCCTAACATGCCTGAAGAATTCGGTGACAAAATAAATAAGATTCGAGATATTATCGAAAATAATGACCCGATAATCTCAGAAAAAGTAAAGGAAGAAATCAAAAAATCTGTAAAAAGATTAATCGAAAATTTTGACAAAGAATACCAAGCTTCACAAAAAAAGGAAGAAGAAGAAAATAAAAACGATTTCGCTGACTTTGATTACTTTATGCCAAATGTTAACAAGAATGATGATGATTTTTTAATGCCTAAACCAAAAGAAGATTTAAAAAGCGGCATCGATAACGAAGATGAATGAGGCGATGAAACTTTTTTGGAAGAATCAGAAGAAAAAACTGAACCAAAAAAAGAGAAAGAAGCGAAGGATAAAGAAAAAGATAAAGTAGAAAAACCAGATTAATCAGCTATCGATTTTTTATAAACTTCATAAAGCTCTTTTGTAATAAATTTCATTTTAAACAAAGTTTTGATTTCTTTATTTTTTAAATGAGTTATTTTCTTTAAACTAGAATAGTTATCGCAAATTTCATGGTATTTTTTCGTTTTCATAAATAAGGATAAGGAAGAATAAAAAAAATAAGAAACATAAACAATATATATCACAATAAAAAATAAAAATAAAATTGCACAAATTAAACTGATTCAAGATAAACTTCCCATTAACAATTGATACTTAGAACCATCTTCATGAGCAGGACTTTCTCAAATAAACATTGAAAGAAAAGATAAAGCAAATTCAACAATAAAAAGAGAAATTATTTTTAATGTAATAACAAATTGATATTGAGAATGAGCTTTTATTGAATAATGATAACGAGTAAATTTAAGTATTTTTTTTGCAATGAATCTAGTGTAGGGTGTTCGTTTCTCTTCATCTATTGGTCTTTCATAAATATAAACAGGAAGAGGTTTATATTGAGGCGGTAATTCTTTTTTTTCCATTTCCTTTACTTATTAATATTGACGTCCAAAGAAAACATAATGCTTGGCGGGATTATTACTAATAATACATTTTTTATTTTGCGGAATTATGCTTTTGATTTTTTCTTTAACTAAATAAAAATTTTCTTTATCTAAAATACAACGAGGTTTTGCTTGTGTTAGTTGTTTAAACTTATCCTCATCCTCTACGGAACCAGCAAAAGGAGCTAATACAATCTTTTGTTCATTTATCGCCTTCTTACATTCTTCCATAGTATCGCAGACAACAATAGAATCTTTTAATCTGTTTAAAGAATTATCATAAAGAGTTTTGTCATAGACTAATGCTTGTTCTTTAATTGATGATAATATCTTATCTAATGAAATGGTTTGTTTGATATGATTATCTCGTCTTATTAAGATACATTCATTTTTGTTTAAATCAACAGGCCCAAAGGCAATAAAAAAAGGAGTCCCTAAAACCTCTGAATTATTTATTTTAAAACCGAAAGATTTATCAGAGTCGTCAATGAAACAATTAATACCATTATCTTGCAAAAGTTGTTTAATCTCGTTTGCTTTAACCAATACATTTTTATCTCTATCGGCGAATAAAGGGGAAATGATTACTTGTTTTTGAGCTATTTTAAAAGGAAGAACTAAACCGTTATCATCACCATGCACAACTATTAAATCACCGATTATTCTTTGTGTAATTCCGTGGGTTGTATAAAAAGGCATTTTGTATTCATTATTGACATCTTGAAACTTTAAACCATAGATAGATGAAAAATTAGTGCCAAAATAATGATTTGTTCCCGTTTGAATAAATTGGTTATCCTGGCTTCATATTTCTCTTGTGTAAGTAGCGATAGCACCAGCGAATTTTTCTCCTTCTGTTTTTTGTCCACTAATAAAAGCTAAACAACAATAATCTTTCAAGAAGTTATTATAAATATCTCGCATTTTTTTAACATCATCTAATGCCTCTTCAGCACTTGCAAAAATATGATGGGCTTCGTGTCAAATAAGTTCGCTTCCTCGTAAAAAAGGTTTCGTTGTTTTTTCGGCTCGAACAACACTACATCATTGATTGTATTTTAAGGGAAGATTTTTATAGTTTTTTAATATTGAGTTAAACATTTGGCTAAACAATACTTCGCTAGTTGGGCGCACAATTAAAGGTTCAGGAATTTGTTCGTTTCCAATTTTTTCAATAATAAAAGATTCTGGCGCAAACCCTTCAATATGTTTCTTTTCTTTATTAAAGTCTGACATTTTTATAAAAAGAGGACAGTATACATTTTCAATTCCATGTTTTTTAAAATCATTATCGAGAATTTTTGTAATCTTTTCTCAAATAGATCAACTGTTAGGCAAATAATTAATCATTCCTTTTACAGAAGCATAAGTAAAAAGTTTAGCATTTTCGCATACATCAGTATATCATTGAGCAAAATTTTGACTTCTTAATGTGATAGCGTTGTTCTTTTTATTTTCCATCAAATATCCTTAAATAACAAACCGTTATAAGGTAATTATATTCTGATAATAACTAGGCTGGGCCCAAAAAAGTGAAGAAGTAATTTTCTCTTCATGAAACCATTTCAAAACACATATCTAAACATCTTAACCCCATAATGAAGAGTTCGAAATTTTGTTTTAATATAGATGTAAGAAAGAAAGACACTCTGACTAGACCAACTGACAATGCTAGAGTTTTTAATATCAAACCAGAAACTTATTGAACCAATGTTTACATTAGAACTAATTAATTTCAATGAATCACTTTAAAAAAAGGCATTATTAATTCATCGTGAACACAGGGACAGTTTAATTCTTCATCTAACCCACTACGCTAAATATATAATCCTTAGGATTTAAATTTATTGAAAAATTTTAAGCGAAAGAGTAGTTAAAATAATTAATAAGATTGAATTTACCAAGACTTTTAGATTAGCCATTTTCATAGTTTCAATTGCCAGTTAAACCTTTGCTTTTAGTATATTGAAGTGCTGCTTCTGCTGTTCAATTGTTTACATGTGAGCCTGTAACCTTTACAACTCCACCGCCCCATCCGTAAAATATATAATTGCCATCTCACTCCGGGTTTTTACTAAAATCATCAAATGTTAGCGAAGTAATCCCAGCGCACCCATCAAACGCGTAATTCTCAACTTTCGTTAAAGCACTATGTAGTGTTAAATTCTCTTTTAAACCATTACAATTGTCGAAGGCATGTTCGCTAATTTCCTCCAAATTTTTCGCCAATGTTAAATGAGATAAACTAGAGCAACCACG
Organism: Mycoplasmataceae bacterium; assembly: GCA_031282725.1. Classification (GTDB taxonomy): domain Bacteria; phylum Bacillota_I; class Bacilli_A; order Mycoplasmatales; family Mycoplasmoidaceae; genus Malacoplasma_A. The sequence continues at coordinate 1,994 of JAITDD010000044.1, read as the reverse complement.
AAAAGCATAACGGCCGATTTTTGTTACATTATCTGGAATTTTTAATTCTCCTTCTAAGCTGCTGCAACCGGAAAAAGCATATGTACCAATTTCTATTAAACTTTCCGGTAATGTCAAACTAGTTAATTTAGCGCATGATTGAAAGGAATTATTGCCTATTTTTACTTGATTTCCAAACACAACATTTGTTAAATTTCCGCAATACCCGAAAGTGTTATCGTCAATTTGTTCTAATTTTTCCGGTAATGTTAAACGAGACAATTTAGAACAATTGTAAAAAGCGGAATTGCCAATTTTTGTCAAATTATCAGGCATATCTAATTCTCCTTCTAAACCGCTGCAACCGAAAAAGGCATTATCATCGATTTTTGTAACATTGTTTGGAATTTTTAATTCTCCAGATAAACTATCGCAATTGACAAAAGCGCCATTTTCGATTTCATTCAAATTTTCTGGCAATGTTAAATGAGATAAATTGGCACACCCGTAAAAAGCAGAATTACTGATTTTTGTTACATTATCAGGAATTTTTAATTCTCCTTGTAAACCGGCGCAATCATGAAAGGCGTCATTGCCTATTTTCTCTAAATTTTTTTGTAATGTTAATTTTGGTATTTTAGTACATTTATAAAAAGCATAATTGCCTATATTTATTACATTATCAGGAATTTTTAATTCTGTTGTTAGTTCGCTACATTCTCGGAAAGCAGAATCGCCAATTTCTTCTAAGTCATTTGACAATGTTAAACTAGTTAATTTAGAACATCTGGCAAAGGAATAAATACCGAGTTTTTTTACTTGTTTTCCACAAATAACATTTGTTAAATTTGCGCACTCATTAAAAGCACTATTTCCGATATTTTCGATTTTATTTCCTATTGTTAAACTTCCAGTTAATTTTGATTTTCTTTCAAAAACATTCTGATTTATTTCTTTCAAAGGTAAAACTTCGTCACCGATTTTTACATAATCCGGAATAACTAATTCTGTGGCTTCGTAAGAAGAATTGCATTGTGTTATTTTCGCGTAAGCAGAAGCACCTTCTCCTACTTTTATACATGTTAGGGTTCCACTTAAAGGATTATGTCCACTTCAATCACTTCCATCAGCTAATTTATAATCTCCACCGACTCAATTTAATCCTAACCCTTTAGTAACAGCGAAATCTCTAGCATCTCAATTAGGAACAGGGGTACCAATTCAATCAATAGTAACAGAAATGGTGTTATCGGTGTTATTTCATCCTACGAAAATATCGTTTGCTCATTTAGTTGGCGGAAGGTTTTTATCGAAGTCTAGGAAATGTAACCTTGTAATTTTAGAACAATATGCGAAAGCTTTTGAATCGATTTTTTGATAATTAGAAGAACTTTCAAGCATCAATACATCTGATAAATTATTACAGCCGCTGAAAGCTTGTTCTCCTATTTCTTGGCATCGATTGTTTTCTGATAAACCAGTTAATCCGGTACAATTTTTAAAAGCTTCTTTCCCTATCACATGTAAACCTTCTGGAATTTCAAGTTCTCCAGTTAATTTATTGCAATCTTTAAAAGCTTCCGCACCTATCGTTGGCGGATAACCTTCCAATACTAAATGACCATAAGCGATTCCTCCTACTGGCTTGTCAGATTCGTATTTAAAACAATGATCCGAATGTTCCAAAACCGGGATTAAGACTTTTGCGTTTCCAACATTATTTGCTAATTGGAAGTGAGTGTTTTCTAGATTAACAACAACATCGCTAAAATTACAATTCGAGAAAGCTTTATTTCCGATAGATGAAACATCACTTCCGATAGTTAAGGTTTCAGTGAGTAAACCACAATTTTCGAAAGCTGAGTTGCCAACATTAGTTACTTTATTAGGAATATTTAAAGAAGAAGAAATTTTGTCGCAATTGTAAAAAGCATAGTCGCCAATATTTGTAACATTTTCTCCTAATGTTAATGATTGAAGATTTCGACATCCAGAAAAAGCGTAGCTGCTAATAC
>JAITDD010000042.1 GCA_031282725.1 Mycoplasmataceae bacterium | reverse complement strand
GTATTAGCAGCTACGCTTTTTCTGGATGTCGAAATCTTCAATCATTAACATTAGGAGAAAATGTTACAAATATTGGCGACTATGCTTTTTACAATTGCGACAAAATTTCTTCTTCTTTAGAACTACCAAACAGTGTAACAACCATCGGCAACTCAGCTTTCGAAAATTGTGGTTTACTCACTGAAACCTTAACTATTGGAAGTGATGTCTCTTCTATCGGAAATAAAGCTTTCTCGAATTGTAATTTTAGCGATGTTGTTGTTAATCTAGAAAACACTCACTTCCAATTAGCAAATAATGTTGGTTCTGCAAAAATTCTAATTCCAAAAGATAATCCTCATTCGGATTTTAAATTTAAATATGAATCAGATAAACCTATTGGAGGAATCGCTTATGGACATTTACAAATCAAAGGTGGCCCACAAATAATAGGCGACGAAGCTTTTAAGGACTGCAATAAATTGACTGGCGGAATTGAAATCCCTTCAAGTGTTACAACAATAGGAGAAAGTGCATTTGAGGGATGCAAGGGATTTGATGAAGATTTATATTTTGAACCACGAAGCAATATTCTTACAATTGGTGAAAAAGCTTTTAAAGACTGTTCTGGTTTAATCGATCGATTACAACTTGACTGCGACAAATTTATTATTAATTCTTCTGCATTCGCTAATTGCAACAAAATAACATATTTATTACTTATTAATTTTCCCGAAGCTAAACAAAAAGCAGACACTAATTGAGCTGATGATATTTTTTCCGGATGAGATCCTTTATATGACAGTTCTGTAGAAATTTTCACCGGCGATGAATTAGAACCAAATTGAGAAGCTAGGGACTTTGCTGTTTCTAAAGGATTAAAAAGAAATTGAGTAGGAGGCGAATTTAAACAATGAGATGGAAGCGATTGAAATGGACATACTGGAAGTGAAAAACTAATATGTGATATTATTGATGAAAACTCAAATCATCCATATGCTAAAATAACATCTGTTGACGAAAATTATACAGCGGAAGATTTAATAATACCAGATTATGTAAAAATGCCAAACGGCGATGTAGTGCCATTGGAAGAAATTGGCGAACGTTCTTTTGAAAATAATTGCGGCTTAACAGGAGATTTAACAATTGGTGGACAAATTAAGATCATAGGCGAAAGTGCATTCCAAGATTTAATGAATTTGAATGGTACTTTGATAATAAAAGATAATGTTAAAACTATTAAACCCTATGCATTCTCTGGTTGCGGATGTATAACTAATTCTTTAACTATTCCAAACAGTGTAACTTCAATCGGAGTATGTGCATTTTATGAATGTGTTAATTTGCAATCTTTAAAATTAAGTGATAATTTAACAAACATCGGCATTGCATCTTTTTACGATTGTTTATCGTTAACTGGTGAATTAATAATACCCGGTAACGTAAAAACAATGGGTAGTCATGCTTTTGCTTATTGCAAAGGATTAGACTCTTTAATAATTCAAAATAAAGCGTTTTCTTCGCAACACGCTATTCCTCCATCAGCTTTTGAATATTGTATTTCATTGGCTTCAATACAAATCCCTTCCGATATTACAGAAATTGGAGATAACGCATTCACTAAATGCTCAAATCTCGAAAAATTAGAATTCAACAATAACAACATAGACAATATCGGAGAAAATGCTTTTTGCGATTGTATCTCTCTAAAATCAATTTCACTCAATAGCTTAAAAAAAGTTAGTAAAAAAGCATTCCAAAATTGTCGTAATTTAGAAGGTTTTTCAATAACATTTCCTTTTGGAGCGGAATCGATTGGAGACTATGCTTTTGCAGAATGTGAAAAAATAACAAACATCCCTTTTATAACTCCCTCTTCCACTAAACTTAAAAATATTGGTGAAGCAGCTTTTATTAATTGTTGTAATTTAGAGTTTGAGTTACAATTACCTTACTCGTTAGAAAATATAGGTTCTAAAGCTTTTGAAAATTGTTGCAAATTAACTGGTTTGTCTTTTAATAACATTTTCAACTCTCTGCTAAAAAATATTGGCGATTCTGCTTTTGAAAATTGTAACTCTATGGTTAGAGGTTTATCTCTTCCTGGATCACTAGAATACATCGGAGAATGTGCTTTTAAAGATTGTTCCTCTTTTAACCAAGGTTTAGGATTTAACAATTCCCCTTACCTTAATCCATCTAACTTAACTATTGGAAAACAAGCTTTTTTCAATTGCTCAAGTTTTACTGGTTCTTTAAATATTCAACCTGCAGTAATAGAAGTTGGTGATTCCGCGTTTGAAGGATGTTCCAGTTTCACATTAATAGAATTCAATGCATTTACAAATGAACCTACTTGAACTGGCGAAAATATTTTTAGTGGATGAAAAGAAAGTGGAACAGGTTCTAAAAAAGTATATGCACAAAACGGAACATGAACATCTAGCCAAGCTTTCCAATTTGCAAAAAAGAAAGGATTAAATAATTCTTGAATCCCCGGCTAATCACCTAATTTTATAATTTAAAATATAGGGATATAGTTTAACGGTAGAATAAAGATCTCCAAAATCTCTGGTGTGGGTTCGATTCCTGCTATCCCTGCCATATAAAATTAGAGCTATATTTTACTGTTTGCGTCTTAAACTTTTATCAATTTGCTTCCATAGCTATAATATTAGTATCGTAAACTATAAAAATATATTAAGGTTTAGGACTAAAAGATGGATTTTGAGAACTTAAACCTAAAAAAAGAATTATTGAACCAATTGTTAAAAGTTGGATATACACAAGCTACTGATATTCAAATTAATCTAATTCCCAAAATAAACGAAGGGTTAGATGTTATTGGACAAGCGCCCACAGGAACAGGAAAAACATTAGCTTTCATTATTCCGATATTACAAAATGTTAAAAACGAAAAAAAGATCCAATCATTAATCATTGCCCCAACCAGAGAATTAGTAAACCAAATTAATGATGAAATAAAAAAAATTAATTACAACCCTCAAACTATCTTCTCCTACTCAATATATGGCGGAATTGAGATTAACAAACAAATTAACTTTATCAAAAAATATAGCCCAACCATTATCGTTTCAACTCCTGGAAGATTATTAGATTTATTAAAAAGAGGAATTATTAGTGTGGAATCTATTAACAATATAACTTTGGATGAAGTTGATGTAATGTTGCAAATGGGTTTTGAAAAAGACTTACAAAGAATCTTCGACTTTATAAAAAACAAGACCCAAGTTATCTTCATTTCCGCAACCATCCCAACTGAAATAAAAAAAATTAGTAGCAAATACCAAAACAACCCTTTCTTTTTTAAAGTTGAATCTGTTGAGGAAAACCAACCACAAATTAAGCAATACTATACAGTAGTTCGTAATAGTCAAAAATTAAGTGCATTAAAAGCTATTTTAGAAAAAAATCAATTCTTCTTAGCTATTGTTTTTTGCAACATGAAATATCTAACAAAAGAAATTGCTGCTTTTTTAAACGAAAACAACTTTAAAGCAGAAGCGTTTCAAGGGAATTTAAAGCAAAACAAAAGAGAACAATTAATTAAATCTTTTAGAAAAGGAGATGTTAATGTTCTTGTAGCCACAGATATAGTTGCGAGAGGGATTGATATTAAGAATGTCGACATCGTTGTTAATTATGACTTGCCTGATGATTTAAATAACTATGTCCACAGAATTGGAAGAAGTGGAAGAAATAAAACTGTAGGAACATCCTTTATTATGGTTTCAATGAATCAAAAATGAGCTTTAAAAGAATTGGAAAGAAAAACTGAAAATAAAATCGAAGAATACCAAATCTCAGATCTTGTTGAAATTAACTCTGACCAATATAAAGATAAAAGTAAAGGCGAAGGAAGTGGTCAAGGACATGGAAGATATCAAGACAAGGAAAACCGTTATTTTATTGGGCTAGGAACTTTTGATGGTTTTAATCCTACAACATTTAAAGATTTCTTATGTCAACAATTTAATGTACAAAACTCGGATATTATCGATATATACATGAAAGACAAATTCAGTTTCGTTCAATTTAATGCTAAACTTGTTCAAATCCCTGAAATTAAATTTAATAATAGAACCGTTCGTATTGATGTATCCGATTCTTCCTCCTCATCTTCACCTAGAAACAATAATAATCATCAAAGCGGCAGTTCTTTTAAACCTCGATTCCAAAATAAAAAACCATTCAATAATCGTTTTCAAAAAAAGCGATATTAATTTAATTACGCTTTTTGCTGAAAATAATCATCTATGTTTACAAAAAGGGAAAAAAATGGTTTTGTAAAATCTGTACGAGATAAAAGTGTTTAAAAAAATGTGCTAAAATTAGGCCATTAGCCCAAATATTAATCTTCAATATGTTCGTTTGATAAATCGAAAAACTTTTCAAAATATTCATCTAATAAAGCTAATACATTTTGTTTCTTTTCAACATAATCACTATCCTTTTTAAATCTTGATACTTTCTGTTTCGAAAAAATTTTAGTTATTGCGTCGCCATAATGGTTTACTTCTTTATTTTCGAACCATTCATTCATTAATTTGATAGTTTCCTCCTTATGTAAATTGTTTTGTTCAATAATGGTGTTAATTTCCTTTATTTTTTGTTTCTTAATAAAATCATTTCAATGTAAATAAGCGTCGTCTTTTCCATTGTTATTAATCTTTTCCAAAAAATTATCAATCAGATCTCGTTTGTTTCTAAAAGCAGGAGAAGAAGCTACCGCTGATGTAATATTGTTTCTATTTTTTTCACTTTGGTCTTTTTGATATTTTAAAACAAGTTCCAAAATAAAACCAATATTTATATCTTCTTGTTTAATTAATTCGATAGAGAACTCTAAATCTTCATTAATATTTTCTTTATTGCTTTTAATCGTTTTTTCGTGAATATTCTGATAGTAACTATTGTAATCTTGAAATTGTCTAGGAGTTAATATCGCCTTCTCTTCACTAAATTCATCAAATGATTTCAATGTATTTTTTAGTTTCAATATCTTTCCTCAAAGGCTCACAAATTCTTTTTCTTCATTTTCGTTCTTAAAACTTGATTCACTAGTGATATTTTTTGCAATTAATTTTTCAACTAACTGTTTATATCCTAATGGTTCTTTTTCGTTATCGTAAAAGTCCTTAAAAGGTTTTAGAATAACAATATTGTGTGCATCACTATTACCAAATAATGCAATCGCTAAGTTGGTATTTTCTTCTAAATTACGAAAACAAACGATATTCCCATGATCTTTAACAGTATTTAATATTCGATTAGTACGAGAAAAAGCTTGCAATAAACCATGAGATTTTAAATTTTTATCAACTCACAAAGTATTTAATTTTGGTGCATCAAAACCGGTTAAAAACATATTAACAACAATAACTAAATCAAGTTTTTTCTCTTTTAAATTCTGCGATACATCTTTATAAAAGTTTTTAAAATCTTCTATTGAATTCGTAACTTTGAATTGTTCATTGTAATCTTTAATAACAGTTTTTAAAAATTCTTTTGAAGTTTTGTCTAAATTTGAAACACTTTCATTATCTTCATCGACCAAAGATAAATCTGCTTCATTTTCATTAGCTACATAACTGAAAATAGTTGTAATCTTCAATCGTTCATTTAAAGGTTTATCATCTTGCTGTTTTTTAAATTCTTCATAATATTTCTTCGCGCCTTCTATTGAACTTACGCAAAACAACGAATTAAACCCTTTTGAAGAATCATATGTGTTCCTACTTGTTTTTCTTGAAAAGTTTTTAAGAATATATTCGGTTATTTTTTTAATTCTAATAGGAGATAATAAAGCATTCTCAGTATCTATTTCTAATACTTTTTTATTTTCGATTTCTTCATTCGCTTTTATTGTATTATTGTATTCTACACGAAAAGGTAAAACATTCTTATCTTTTATCGCATTAACAATAGAATAAGTGTGTAGTTTTTCGCCAAAGCATCCTTCGGTAGTTAACAATTCTGGTTTCGATGAATTATCACTAAAAATCGGAGTTCCTGTAAAACCGAAGATATAGTAATTTTTAAAACTTTTAACAATATTGGTATGATAAATACCAAATTGACTTCTGTGACATTCATCGAAAATAAAAACAATCTTCTTTTGAAACACGGAATCTTTTTTCTCTTTTTGTTGATTAATGAAGTTATTTAATTTTTGAATAGTAGTAATAATGATTTTCGAATTATCCTGAATGGAAAATATTTTTTTTGCCAACTCAGTGGTATTTTTTGTCGCATTAGCAGCTCCTTTTTCGAATTTATCGTATTCTTTCATAGTCTGATAATCTAAATCTTGTCTATCAACCACAAAAATTACTTTATCAATATCGGTGTTTTTTTCTGCAATTAATTTTGCAGCCTTGAAAGATGTTAATGTTTTTCCGCTTCCTGTTGTGTGTCAAATATAACCTCCTGCTTTAATTGTTCCCACGAATTTATTATTGTTAGCTATTTCAATTCTATTAATAATTTTTTCCACAGCTGTTATTTGATAAGGACGAAGAACCAAAAGTTTCTGTTCTGTATTTAATACACAATACTTTGTTAAAACATTTAAGATAGTATGTTTAGAAAAGAATGTACTTGTAAAATCCGTTATATCTTCAATTGCATTATTTTTTTGATCAGCCCAGAAAGAAGTGAATTCAAAACTATCGGAAGCTGTGATTTTTGAAGAAACATCATCTTTTATTTTTAAATGTCTTGTAGTGTTTGAATAATATTTTGTTAAAGTTCCATTACTAATTACGAAAATTTGTACATAATTGTATAAACCACTATTTGATCAAAACGATTCTTTCTGATATCTATTTATTTGATTAAAAGCTTCTTTCAAATTAATTCCTCTTCTTTTCAATTCAACATGTACCAAAGGTAATCCGTTTACAAGAATAGTGACATCATATCGATTCTTATCATTTCCTTCATTCTCGTATTGATTAATCACTTGTAAGGAGTTATTGTGAATGTTCTGCTTATCAATGATTGTGATATTCTTACAACTTCCATCTTCACGAGTCAATAATAACTGACCATCGCCATCTTGGATTTTCATAGTTTTTTTGATAATATCATCATTTTCATTCGCGATCTCTTTTTTATAAAAACCATCTCATTCATTATCGGTGAATTGATAAGAATTAAGTTTTTCAATTTGTTTTCTTAAATTAGCAATTAAATCGTGTTCATTTTTTATTTGAACATATTCGTAAGCTTGATTTTGCAATTGTTTTATGAATTCGTTTTCCAAAGCTTCTTCTGTTTGAAATGTTTTTATTCTTTTTTCTATCGGGATGTAGTTTTCAACAACAGTCGCAGAGTTATCGTTTTCAGTAATTAAAGTATAGTTTTTATTATTAGCTATCATACGAAGGAAAAGTTAATAATTTATTTCTGTAATATTCGTATGCTTTATGTCTTAATTCTATTTCTTTTGGCAAACCCTCTTTTATATCATTAACTATTGTGTCGAATTTATCAAGAATAGATACTATTTTGTTTTGAGTTTCTAGTGATGGGATTGGGATTTCAATATTTGCCATCATATTATTCATTAATTTCGGGTTGGAAGTATTGTAATTTACATGTGATTTCGCTATCGAACCCAATATGTATGCTAAATATTTTGATTTAATTAATTTTTCATCTAATATTTTTAATGTACCGCAAACATTGGTACAATTAAATTTGCCTTCCCTATAAAAAATAGATCCCGCGTAAGCACCATCTGTAGTTCATGTTACATATTTTCCATTAAAATCAAAACTTTTTATATATCCCAAAATTCCGCTATTAAAAGATTGTGACGAATAAACCGGAAATTCTCCAGAATTATTTCTAATATAATCGGCTGAAATCACTCTTCCTCTTCCTATTTTACAACACTCCATTATCTTAAGAATCCTGACCCCCCCATTTCCTTTTCTTTATCAAAACTTAATAATTTATTTCTATAGTATTCATATTGTTTCTTTCTTAATTGTAGTTCTTTGCCCAGCTCCGCTTCCAGCTCCGAAAACTTATCTAATACACTTACTATTTTATTTTGAATTTCTAATGGAGGAATTGGGATTTGTAAATTTAATAGTTTATTCATATCACACGATTGTGGTGCTGCTCCAGTATAAAAACTCTGTATTTCAATATTTTTATTTTTGAAAAAATAATAAATGTATTTGGTTGAGACTATATTTTTATCAAATGATTTACATAATTTATTATGATCGGTAATAACGAATTTTCCATTTATGTACCTGATGTTTGCTCGACCATCAGGTATAGTTATTACTTCATCATTATTAATAAAATTCTTAGCCGTAATTTCTATCGTTTTCGCATCAAATAATCCCGTGGTATAAAGTGGAATATTTCCATCTTTTTCCTCCAATGATTTTAATTCTGCGGCACTTACTTTTGCATAATTAAGTTTTTTCTTTTGCAATTTTTTGTCGACATTTTGAAAAATCTTGTCTCATTGAGTGATCTCGTAAATTTTATATCACTTTACATTTTTTGTTAGAGTATCAATAATTATCTTGTTCATTTTTCCAATTCCTTTTCTCATTTTTGAATAAATGTTTCTTTATCTTTATCTGACAAACAAAGATTAAAATAATATCCATTGACTTCTCCTACTGAAGTCCCCCAATTAGAATGATCTTTTTTAATTCCCAAATTAGATAATTTATCCTCTGCGTTATCCTCTGCACATTTTTCGATTAATTTTTTTGATAATTCAAACATTTTTCTAAATCTTTCTTTGCTATGATTAATTCCGACTTCATAAGATATTATTCTTTTGTTTTTACCGGTTAAACCTGTTGGATTTTTTTTAATATCGATTTGAACTTGAGTTTTATTTTCTATTTTATTGTTTTCTTTTTTTGATTTTTTTTTATCATCGGTTTTAATATCGTTCCCAAAATATTTTTTTAATTCTTTATAATCATCGAAGATTTGTCTATTAATATCAGTTATTATTTTATGCGGAACAAATTTATCGCGAAATATTATATCTGTCTTTTGTTCTCCTAAATTTAAAATAAAATTTTTCACATTGTTTTCATTTTCAAAAACAAATAGTTCGGTATCCGCGATTCGCTTTGCTTTACCTTTTTCTGGACTAATAACAGATTCCGCTATTTTAGCCTCGGCTATATCTAAACCATCATTATCTGATATTTTTCACATCGCCAAAACTCTTTTAAACGCTACTCCTTGATAACCGTGTAATGATAAGTTTTTTAACCTGCTTTGTTGATTTTTACCGCCTTTGTAGTCTGTTTTTCCTATTTTAACTAAACAAGGTGAAATAACAGACTCTAAAATATAAATGTATTTTCCGTTTTCTAATATTTTATCCATTATCCAATCTCCTTCACTATTTTATTAATTTCGGCTCTTAAAGTTTCTATCTTTTTAACTGTTACTTCTAATTCTTTATTTATTTCTTCAATATCGATTATTTCACTTGTATCTTCGCTAATCACATAATTGTTAACAGACAGGTTGTAATTCTTTTTAACTATTTCATCATAAGAAGCTACTTTCACAATGAACTCAATATCTTTTCTTTCATTAAAATATTTGTAGATATTAGAGATGTTTTGTTGAGTTAATTTATTGGAATTTGTGTTTGTTTCATATTCTTTTGAAGCATCAATAAATACAACATCATTAGTTTTCTTCGATTTTTTTAAGACAATGATACATGTTGAAATAGAAGTCCCGAAAAATAAATTTCCAGGTAATTGGATAATACAATCAATGTAATTATTATCGATTAAATATTTTCTAATTTTCTCTTCAGCTCCTCCTCGATATAAGGTTCCGGGAAATTCAACTATTGCAGCGGTTCCATCTGTTGATAAATAACTTAAACAATGCATAATGAATGCAAAGTCAGCTTTTGATTTTGGTGCTAAAACTCCTGCTGGTGAAAACCTTGGGTCATTAATTAATAATGGATCGCTGTCGCCTTCTCATTGTACTGAATAAGGAGGATTAGAAACGATTGCGTCAAAAGGGATTGAATCTTTTAATTGTGGTTTTAATAAAGTATCACCTAATGCTATTTCAAATTTGGAATAATTAATATTGTGTAAAAACATATTGATTCGACATAAATTAAAAGTTGTTGGATTTTTCTCTTGACCAAAAAACCCTATTTTAACATTATCTTTTCCCAATATTTTTGCAAACTTCAATAATAAACCCCCAGAACCACATGCAGGGTCGTAAACTTTTTTAATTGTAGTTCTTTGCCCAATTGCCAATCTTGCTAACAGTTCTGAAACCTCTTGTGGAGTAAAAAATTCTCCGCCACTTTTCCCTGCATTTGAAGCATACATTGCCATTAAATATTCGTAAGCATCACCAAATAAATCGATTGAATTATCTTCTAAATCTCCAAAATCCAATGTGGAAACTGCTGTTAATAATTGGATTAATCTTTTATTTCTTTCTTCTATTGTTCCTCCAAGCTTATTTGAGTTAACATCATAATCACTAAATAAACCTTTGAAATCTTCCTCACTTTTCGTTCCAAAAGAAGAGTTTTCGATTGATTTTAAAATGTTACTAAGATTTTCGTTTAAATGTTTTTTATACTCTTCATCTTTTGTATTTTTTAAAACATTACAAAATAATTGAGAAGGGTAAATAAAAAATCCTTTCTCTTTAATAAATTCTTGTTTAAGTTCATTAGATATTTCGGAATCTTTTATATTCTCGTAATTTTCATCATCGGTCTCTGAAATATATTTACAAAAATTTTCGCTAATAAAACGATAAAATAAGGTTCCTAATATGTATTGTTTAAAATCTCAACCATCAATTGAACCACGTAAATCATTTGCGATTTTTCAAATTACTCTAAATAATTCGTTTCTTTGAGATTCTTTTGAATTCTGTGTGTGTGTGTGTGTGTGCTCTATTTTATTGTTTTTATTGCTCATTATTACATTATATTAGTTGCCGTTTTTACCATTGTTTTTTTTCGCGAAACTAAAAATGTAGTATATGAAGTAAATAACTTAAAAAAACAGCTAATAAAAACGATAAATCAGTTCCGGTTAATTTCACAAAGAATACTTAACCAATTTTTACCACCTTCTAATTTTTTTTACTATAACATAAGTGTTATGGGATTATTATTTTTTCTTGGATTAGACTCCTTATTGTTTAAAGATATTCTTGGATTTACTTTATATCCAAAAGATGGTTTAATGAATG
>JAITDD010000024.1 GCA_031282725.1 Mycoplasmataceae bacterium | reverse complement strand
GAGCCGGTGTTGCTACCACTGTTATTATTGTTAAATCTGTTAGTGCATTGGAAACTCCTGTTGATTTAAGTACTATTTTTGGAACATCTGCTTTAGCATGAACCACTGGCACTGACCCTTTATCAGTTTCCCCTCAAGCTCACCAAAATACAGTAACGGCTTATCTAAATTCATGACTAGAAAATAACAGTCACTCCGCTGATAAACCAGTTCTAAACGATTTAGCATACACTTTTAATGGTACTTACGAAAGTGAGGCTTATACAAATACAGAGAATAAAGACGGAACTAAACAAAACACAATCACAGTAACTCCAAAAACAGGCACCACTTCATATACTGGAAGTTTTACTATAACCTATTATTTAAAAGTTACCGGTTCTTTACAAGAAGCAGTTTCTAACGTATATGCAGATTTCACTACACTCGAATCCACTACCGCTGGGGATGTAATAAAAAAATTAGGAACATCTAACACAGCACTTGATATGGATGCAGTAGAGATTGAGGGTTACACAACAAATACTTCACAAATTACTAAGGCTTCTTTACTCGTCCAAAGTCCTTCTACTTGAAAGCAATATAACACTTCTTCAAATCTTTGAGGTTATGAGCTTAAATTAAAAGGTAAGACAGGTGGATGATATAACGATCAAGAAGTTAGTGTATACATAAAATTCAAAAGACCAGAATTATCTTCTATTTTCCCAAATACCGTCATCGCAGAGACATTCAATTTTACTCCTACACAAAGACAATTACATGACCGATTTATATCTGAGAAAGTTAACCATCTTGGATCTGACGATAAGACAAACTTTCAAAAATCTACATATACAACTGAATTAGATGGTGGGTTAAAAATAACTTATCCTGATGATAACGAATATTTTAATAGCGGTACTATCACATTTACCTCAACAGTACTAGTTGCTTCTTATTTAGAAACAGTATTCAATAATCTTAGCACTTGCGGTACATTCTATAAAAACCCGACAGTTTCTGAACAAGGAAGAAGTGACGTATTTTGAAACATCAAGGCTTTAAATGGAACTATATATGACAATGTAGATTTCTCTCAATTAACAATAAGTGCAGTAGATACATCAAACCACACAGTCACAATCTCCCCTCGTCCAGGTTCATTATGATATAGTGGATCAAAAACTATATCTTACCAATTGTATACATAGTTTTGGTATTCTTTTAACAATGAAATCAAAGTTATTAATTCTTCCTTCCTTACTTTTTATTTCCTCTTGTTTCATTCCTCTTCTTATTTCTGAAAAATCTAGTACTTCTTTCTCTAAGTTTACAAATCCGTTAGATGACAAAATCGATATAGCTACCTTAATATCTGATACAAACAGAAACATGGGTGTATTCAATGAGAAACCTTCTTTGGCAGCAGTTTTATCTTTTATCTACACTAAACTTCCAGATCAAAACAAAGACTGCATCAATGACTTAGAAGAAGGAATATCAACCGAAACATATACTATTGTCAAAGTAAAAGCATATACAACCACTTACAAAGGAGAACTAACAATATCATACACAATTAACCAAAAGATAACGGTACCAGCAGAGTTAAAAACAGATATTGGAGGAAATTTTCAAGATACCCCTACTGCCGCAATGATATTAAAACGATTAGATGAAGAAAATCCGAGTTTGGTAGAAAGTCAAGTATTAGATATCAACCAATTAACAGTGGAGATGGGAGAAATACAACTCGATAGCCTTGCTTTATCAAAATATAAAGTAAAAATCCATCCTATCCAAAACTCTTGAAAATATACTGACCCTACCGCATCAATAGAGGTTAAATTCACATTAAGACAACACACAGTCACTTTTAAAGGACTTACAATTAAATTCCCTTGAGATTATTGTAACGAAAGCGAAGAAACAACAGTAGTTTCAACAGATCCCACCGGGGTTATTACTTTTAAAAGAGCAGGAGATTATTTTATTACTTCAAATTCCGATAACACTGACAAAAAATGTATCGTAATAGAAGATGGATCGTCAGGTTCTTTAAAACAAGTAACTTTAAATGTGATAGGAGACGAAGTAAAACTAGATGCTCCCGATACATACTCTGCTATTAAAGTAGGAGAATATTGTGATTTGAATTTTAATGTTAATGCAAAAACCACCTTATTCCAAGGAGCGCAAAACAAAACTGGAGTAAAACTTCCATACACGTCTTCCATCACTATTGAAGGTTCTTCTATGCTCACATGTAAAGGTGGGGATGCAAAAAATGGAACAGTTGGCGGGACAGGCGACCCTGACGGAAAACCCGGATGCGCAATCGGGGGAGAACCGGTAGATACGGGAACTTCTTCAACAGATTCCGATGCTGCTTGTGGTTTTGTTCATTTTAAAGGGAATATTAGTGCCGATTTAAAAACAGGAACAAATAACACCGATCACCAAGCTAATGGGGGCGCGGTTATTGGAGGAGCCGGTGCAAAAAAAGGGTATGCTGGAAGTTGTAAGGGAGTTGAAATAGATACGACAGGACAAATCTATTGCTATAAAAATAATAACACATCACAATGACTTTATGGACAAGGTTCTATTGTTGGAGGAGGAGGTGCTGGAAATGTTGTGGGTAAATATGGAAATGGCGGAGATTTAGAAAATTTTATAATGAAAAATGGAACGATAATTCTTGATAAACCAGCTAATGATAAAACAATCAACAACTGCACCCCTTTAGGAGGTGGAAGTGTTGCAGTCGATCAAACAACAACACAAATACCTTCTAAAGGAGGTGATTTAAACAACTTTGATATGTCAGGAGGAAAAATTGTAATTAACTGTCCAAAGGAATATGGTGAATATACCGGCAATACAGCCAATAATTACAGATCAGAAGCTACCACAACTATTGGAGGGGGTTGTATCCTTCTTACTCGTGACTCTAAAAATCAAACAACAACAACAGGAAGTTTACAAAACTTTAAAATGACAGGGGGGTCAATATGTATGTATGGTGATTATTGTGACAGATCTGATGGTATTGTAATCGGACCTGGTACTTTCTGTTATGAAAAAGGAAAAAGTCTTGGCAACACCATGACTCCAGGAACTTCCAATATTAAAATTGATGGAGGAAGTATTTTAATCACAAAAACTGCTAATGGTACAACGTACCACTTTGATGAAACAGGGAATAACGGAAATAATGTACCAAAGAATAGTAATAATGAAAAAGTGTACCCAGTTTATATCCCGACATCATTAGGCACTAGTGATTCAACAGTTTCTATTCCTTCTATTGGATATAATGCTGTTTTGGACGATTGAAGTAGTTATAGTGGTTTTGCAGAATATACTGGGGTTATTTGACTTCCGATAGATAATTACACTAATATCTTAATAGGAAACACCGCATATAAATGTAATGTAACAGATAGTTATGATGTTGGGGGGAACGTTGTTTCTGCTTCTTAAGGAGAAATAAGAAAAATCACAAATGCAATAAAATGTAAAGATAGGAAGTGATATCATCCAAATATTTCAGAAGATTATAAATATGAAACTTATAATTCATTTGTTTTTATCATAACAGTCGGGTCAAAAAAATAAGAATTAAAATTTCTTGATTCCCAAATTTTTAAGTTTAGCATATTCTTGTTCTTTAAAACAAACAGAGTTATTAGAGAAAAAGTAAGAATAAAAGCAATGTATTCATTACATATTTATGGGGCATATATAATATTACTATATGTCTAGTAAAAAAGGTACCGGTTCAACGAAAAACGGAAGAGATAGTAAACCCAAATATCTTGGTCAAAAATTATATGACGGACAATTTGCTTCCTCTGGTTCTATCATATTCCGTCAAAGAGGAAATAAAATCTGACCTGGAAAAAACGTTGGACAAGCCAAAGATTTCAGTTTATTTGCTTTAGTAGACGGAACTGTTAAATATTCTCCTTACAAAGGTTTTAAAACAAAAGTAGAAGTTGTATCTGCCTCTGCTCCTATTGTTAAAGAGACAAAAAAAACAGTATCTACTCCTTCATCTAAATCTATCGTAAAGAAAAACCACATCTCCACTTTAGATACTAAACTTGAAGTCTTTAAGAAAGATGTAGCAAAAACTGTTAAATCATTAAAAAAAGAAGCTAAACCTATTAAGATTATCGGAAGAACAGAAGATAGCGAATATTATATCCTTGATGACGGAAGACAAATCACTAGACAAGAGGTTGTAGACGAAATTGATAAAAAAGTTAATTCTTTCTACGTTGGAGGAATTGAGAACATCCTTATTTCCGTTCATCCTAAAGAAGATATCGTTGATTATGTTCGTACTAAACCCAATGATAAAGAGCACGACAACCTAACAAATCTAAAAGCTAACTAATAATTTTCTTTTTAAACTACCTCCTAATGGTTAGTTTTACTGCTTTCATTTATCTTTTTTTACCTTTTTACTTCCTTTATCTATGATAATACTATTTTATATTATAATTTAAATATGAAATTAAAAACTAAAAAAGCAATGGCTAAAAGATTTAAAGTTACTGCCACTGGTAAAATAATGCACCAACATACAAATCGTGGACACCGTTTCTTTGGGAAATCAACAAAAGCTAAAAGACATAACAGAAAAGAAAAAGTATTGAACGGAGCTAATCTTCGTCTAATCAGTCGTGGTTTACCTTACAGAAAGGAAAACAAATAGATTATGAGAGCAACTAACGGACCAGTAACATTAAAAAGAAGAAAAGCTGTTAAAGAAAGAGTTAGCGGAGCTTGGGGAACAAAACATACAAGTTACAAGATTGCACGACAAACTATGATTCGTCAATCAGTTTATGCATTCAGAGATAGAAAAGCGAAAAAAGGTGATTTCCGTCGATTATGAAATAACAGAATTAATGTTGCTGTTCGTGCACTAGGATTCACATATTCAAAATTCATCAATGCTTTAAAGGTTGCTAATATCGAAATCAACAGAAAAATGTTAAGTGAACTCGCTATCAACCAACACGAAATTTTTAAAACTCTTGTAGAAAAAGTAATGAAAGCTTAATTGCTAACATTAGTTAATCAAAGAAATATAATTAGAGTATGAAAAAACTCGCCTTAGTTGTTGATTCTTCTACAAATATTAAAAATAACGAATTTGAGGATGTATATGTAGTTCCAATGATTCTCACTAAAGAAGTAAATGGAGTAGTTAAAACCTTTAGAGATGAGATTGATATTAACTCTAAACAAATGTTACAAGATATGATGAGTGGCAGTGTATATAAAACCGCATCCCCTTTATTAGGAGAATGTTCCACCTTATTAGATAAACTATCCTCTTCTTATGAAAATGTGTTTGTTTTATCTTTGCATAGAAAAGTAAGTAGCACCTATAGTCAATGAATCTTACTTTCTAATGAATATGAAAATGTAAAAGTTTTTGATTTTCCTATCGGCGGAGCTGGATGTAGAGAAAATGTTAAAGATATCCTATCTCTTTTAAATTCTAACCAACCACTAGACAAGATTATTGAATATATCGAAGAAATGCCTAAAAAAAACCTTTTAAGTGTAATATTGAATGAAACTAAATATCTAGTTCGTGGGGGAAGATTATCATTAACCAAAGGTATTGCTGCTTCTATGTTGAGATTAAAGCTTGTTATTTATTTTGATCACACAGGATTGGTGTTGGAAGGAAAAACATTTAAAACATCTTCTTGTATTGAAATGGCAAAAAATATTTTTAAAGAAAAAATCGGAGCGAATGATGAAAACGTTGAATCTGTCACTATCTTTACTTCCGGAATCGATAATATGAAATCCAATATCGAAGTGATGAAGAATGCATTTTCAGTTATGTTTAAGAAGGCTAAAATCTTTTATGAG
Organism: Mycoplasmataceae bacterium; assembly: GCA_031282725.1. Classification (GTDB taxonomy): domain Bacteria; phylum Bacillota_I; class Bacilli_A; order Mycoplasmatales; family Mycoplasmoidaceae; genus Malacoplasma_A. Next base: position 14,097 of record JAITDD010000024.1, on the reverse strand, counting down.
AATCTAACAAGTGTTTTTGTCGCTCATACTGGCCCTAGCTATTGTGGTGTTAGTGTAAAGATAAAATAAAGGAAGATTGGGTTGTGCCTTTTCGTTTTTCTCACGTTCTTTTTTTATTTCTTTTAATAGTCTCATCAGTATATATCAACTTCATCAGAACACAATACATCTTTGACAGGAATACCATCAATTTTGTAGTTTTCCAATAATTCGTTCCAACTATCATAAATTCCGTTTTCAGGTAAATCTACACAGAAGTTAGGCTGCATAGCTCCTAATAGTTTAACCATCTTATCGCTTTTAATTGCCATATATGATGGTATCTTCCAAAATGATGTATATCCACCATTTTCTTCAACATAATTTGCTCTAATTTTAAAAATACAATAATCGTTATTTGGAATTTAAATTGGATTTCATTAAATTCTGTTGTTAAATATTTCAAGATATCATCGATATTAGAATAAGGAATTTTCATTATTTTATTTAATAATTATAGGTGTTTTTAATGACAAATGGTTTTACAAATAAATTCCTTTCCAGGTAAAAAACTTGGAATTATTCCATTTTTTTTACTTGTAGGTAAATTTGGATATAAAGAGGGAATATTATTTAAAAATATTGAACGCTGTTTATAAAACAGATTTCATTAAAATTATTTCAGGAATTAGAAGATGTGGTAAATCAACTTTATTGAAACAGTTTTTATTACAATTTAAAGAAAATGTTTTATACATTAACTTTGATGAAAAACAAAATAGCAACTTATTAATAAAAGAAAATCTTGAAAAATACATAGATGATTTTGTTAAAAGAAGAAGAGAAGTTATCTTGGCTTTAGATGAAATCCAAAATGTTGTCGGTTTTGAACAATTAATTTTAGGATATTATCAATACAAAAACATTCAAATCTATCTAACTGGTTCCAACTCTCATATGATATCTAAACAAATTGCAACAAAGTTCACCGGAAGAGAGTTACAAATAAATATTACCCCTTTTAATTTTTTTGAATTTAATGATTTTTTTTAAACAAACCGATATTACCATTTCATTTCAAAATTACAGAAAACATGGAGGGCTACCTGGTTTTTATCAACTTATTTCTCAACCACAAATTCGAATAGAATGTGTAAATGGTTTAATTGACACAATAATTAATCGCGATTTAATTCCATATTTTAAAATAAAGAATATTACTCTTTTACAAAAAATATTAGCATTCGCTTTTGATAATATTGGTAATCAATTTTCTTCAACAAATATTATTAATTATCTAAACACCAATACTAATTACAAAAACATTTCAGCAAAAACAGTTGATACTTACCTTTCTTATCTAATCGATGGGTTCTTATTTTTATAAGGTGCAACGACAAGATATTAAAGGAATGAATATTTTAAAGACTTTGTACACCGTTTATGCTACAGACTTATTAATGAGAAACCTTTACTCCAAAAAGACGAATTCTACAATCAAGGTAAGCAATTAGAGAATATCGTTTATTTTGAATTAAAGAAAAGATTCGTTAATGTCCATGTTGTTATTTTCGAATAAGAGATGCAAAAACGAATAAATGAATTGATAAACGAATAGATTTTATTTGCAAAAACCAGAATGATATCTATTATTTTCAAGTTTGTGATAACATTTCTGACGAGAAAACTTTGCTGCGGGAAATTGAACCTTTTCGTTATGCGAACAATGGACACAAAATATTATTGAATAACAGTGGCATTAATAGTTCAAAAGAAGGGATTGAATTCATTGATATTAAAAAATGATTATTAGATTGGTATTTGAAATAAAGTCAACATTCAAAAGGCTTATACTAAAAACAAGGATTTATAATTATCATATATGATAAAGAAGGAAATTAAAACGAATAAAATATATTATCTTTTCTTTTCATTTATCGCTATTGCTTGTCTATTATTATTGGTTGGAACCTTTTTCGATTGACAAATAAGTGAAAAAATAGTAACCTTTCCTCAAGAAAAAAGTTTCGGTACACTCGCTAGTTTTTCAGCTGGTCCTATTTACACCATTATTGTTAGCACTTTTTGTATGAATATTATTTTTTTTCAACCTTTCTCTTTTAAAAATAAAACCAAGAAAGCATTGTATTATTTCTTTGCTTCTTTGATTTGTTTAACTATTATTTGACACGAGTTTGATATTTCACTCGTTTCAGAAATAAAGTATACCTTTTTCACCAATGATGAATTTTTAGCAAAAAAATGAGTTTTATTGTTATGAAGTTTATTAGGTGTCGTGGTATTTGTTGGCTGTTATGTTACTGTTTTTTTATTGTTAAAAAACAAAGGCAATAAAAAGAATGTGTGAAATTATTCTTTGTACGCATTAATTACATTAGCTATTTTACTTGCAGTTATTGACACGACCAAACACAATATTCAAAGAGAACGATTTTTTAGTATCTATCTTAACCACAATAATGACAAACAATATTTTAAAAATTGATATTCTTTATTTTGAGATTATTCAGGCACAACTTCTTTTGCATATCAATCCTTCCCATCTGGACATACAAATTGAGCTTGTTCCTTATTAGTTTTAATCCCTTTATTTTATTTTCAAATCAAAAACAAAGCTATTAAAATTATTGCAATTAGTTTAGTTTACTTATTTATTCTATTAATTATGTTTTCCCGAGTACAAGGCGGATACCACTATGTTTCTGACGTCGCTATGAGTTTATTAATTTGTTCTATCGGAAATTTGTGTTCACATTTTATCTTTTCAAAATTAAAAAATAACGTTTCCAGTAATTTGATCAACTCCAAATTGCAATAGTTTATTTAAGTCAGTAGTATTGTTAACGGTTCAAGTATTAACTAATAAATGTTTTGAATGAGCATACTTGATTAAATCAGAGTTTTTCCCTTCAATAAGATATTTATTATCGATATCAATATTTTGGTTGTTGGCAATGGCATAATAAGCATTCTGTATTGGGTTTTGGTTCTTGTAATCGGCTCAAATTATTTTTTGGAACTTCTTTATTAATTTGGATGCCGTTTCTGCAATATGTTGATCTGCATTAGTCACAGCATTATTTAATTCATTGTAGAAAGGTTGTTCTTTTCCTGTTACCATGGAGGTATCAAATACTCCACCGTCAAAAGCGATTATTGTACATTTATTAACGTAATCAATCTCGTTTATTTCTTTAATCAATTCCATAACTAATGTATGAGCATAATTATCTCCTCAAAAAAAGTTTTCATCTTTAATTTCGATAAAAGCTTCTTTATTGTATTTTTTACAAATACTTAAATATTCTTTAAATGTTGGAATTTTATAATCCCCTCCTATTCCGTAGTTATTTTTAGTATCATCAAAAACTATCATTTCTCCTATTGCACCTTTTGAAGGATCGTTATTTTTCCCGCAACATCCGGTTCAAAGATATTTTTGTTGAATTTCACTTAAAGTAAGTTTAGTGATTTGTGTGCCAGTGCTTGGGTCTCACAATGGATCGTATTCGTTTGGATTTGGATTAGGATAGCCAAGGCTAGATACTCCACCGCCAAGTAGCAAATAGCCGGCATCTCTTGTTTTATTTGATTCAACACGAAAAGGGTTAACATCGTGTACACATACTAACGGGTGATTTCCATTAGTGTCGTTTTTTGTTAAATAAATATCTGTTTCAATACCGAAGGCAGAACTTTTACCAGCGCTTTCAAAAGACTCGGCGGTATTTTCAAAATGACGGGAAGATAATCCACGATGAAGAACGAATTGGGCAGATGTCATTATATTTGAATTACAAGATGTTAATAAAATTGGAGAAATGAAAAAAGGAACGAATAAAAGTTGTTTCACCAATTTCATAACCTTTATTATATTTGTACTAAGAAAACCTACTAGGTAATTTGTTAAGATTTTGGAGAATTAAAAGAATATACTGTATTAGTAGTAAAAAAAATGTTATAAAATAGTTATGTTAATTAGGTATTTCTTTTATTCCTTCATCTTTATCTTTGATAAGTTGTAACGATGGTGAATCAGTCGAAACATCAATGAATTACACAAGTGAAGATTTTAATACATATCTTCAAAGAAATCACACGAAATTTAACAATCCAATCGAAAATATATCTTCTGATAAATTAAAAGATTATTTTTTTAAAAACGACAGACTTCCAGGAAAAAATTTAGCTATTACTACTTTACTTCTTCTTTTTATGTATTCACCTTCCGAATGGTATGGAGCAGATATTAAAATAGGATACAATAGTAATAGTTGTTATGTAAGGTTAGAATCGAATTTTACATTTGGGATTGAACCTGTAAAAGAAGGAAGCTAAGCAAAAATAACAGTAACGAAGATTCGATAAATGCTGAAGTGAAAATTTATTATACGATAGAAAATTTGTTTCCTACTAAAGAATTCACATTTAGTAAAAACTTGGCAGATATAAAACAGGAAGTATATGATAAACGAGAATAAGAGTATGGTTTTATGTTAAAAGTAGATTTAGAATCTGATTTGTATTTAAATTTGTATTTAGAAAATACTTGATATCCGGAGGTAAATAAATTAATTCCTCAACCAAATCCTGATTCATAAAAACCATACTACAATAGTAGTAGAAAAAAACGTTATAAAATACTTATGTTGAATAAGAAAGCCTTACCCTTATCTTTAGGCTTATTAGCTATTCCTTTTGCCTCTTCAATTCTATCATTAACAAGTTGTAATAAAAGCGAATTCAATGAAACGACAATAAGTTTTTCAGACCAAAAATTTCAAAACTATCTAGAAACACACCATACTGTTTTTAATGAACCTTTAGATATAACTACCGCTACCTCAGAACAAATAAAAGATTACTTTTTTACAAACAATAGAATCACTGGAAAAAACTTGGCAATATTAGCTGTTTCGGCACTTCAAAAACAAGTATTGGTTAGTATGCCTTCCAACTATATTGATGGTGTAAAGATAAAAATCGGATACAATGATAAATCTTGTTTTGCGAGGCTTGAATCTGACTTTTCTCTTTCCGAAACACAAACGACATATGTATATAAAAGCGGGTCTTATGTAGGGTTTTCAATTCTAAATGATAGGATTACCTCAAAAGGTGAAGTTATTTTCTCAATAAATGACAATGATGATAGTGTAGAACGAATTACTCGATACGATTCAAAAGTATTACTAAGTGAAATATCAAATTTTATAATTAGCAAAGAAGAAGAATATCTAGTTTTAGAGTGCTGGGCTCATTATAAAGTAGATGCAGGAGGAAACGCAAGTTACACTCCTATAGATATTAATTTCGATCCATCTTGATATCCTAATGTAGCTGTCGCAAATTAATAAAAGAACACGATTTTTTTCGGTTTTTATAATATGAATATGGATAAAAATAATGTTATTGATGTATTAAATTTTATGCATGAAAACAAGTTTATTAATGATTGGGTTTTTGAAACTATCCTTGGGAAATTGGAAGACTTTGATTCTTTTCAACAAAACATAGATTCTAGCATTATTCAAGAAAATATTGAAATAAAGGAAGATGCAAAAAATAATAACGAGATTAAAAAGGAAGAAAAGGTCGAAACTAAAATAGAAATAGCAAATAATAACGAAAACGAAAAGGCTGAAACTAAAATAACCATAAATACTTCCAATATAAACGAAATTCTTCCCGCCTTCGCAAAGATAATATATGAGATATACAATAGCACAGAAGGAAAAAACTTTTATACATTAACACAAGTCCCCAAAGTAAATAAAGGAAACAACCCAGATTCTTTCTTTATTAATCTTAATTTTGCTAAAAAGGATAAAATGGTAGAAATGTTGACACAAAAATATGAAACTTTAAATCTTTCAGAACTTATAAAAGAGTACAATTCTATCAATGAGAAATGAAAAAAAATTAATCTAAGGGATAGAATGCAAAAAAATAATTGGATCAATAAGATTAAAGAGTTGATGGTTATTTCAAAACTTCTGGGTAGTAAAGATGAAAATAATAAACAAAAATGAAATAAAGTAAATTTGGATTTGTCTATTCTTTTTAAAAAGAACAACGGATAATTATTTAAAATTTACGATTGTTGTAAAATCACTAATTCCTAAATTAAAGCTAATTTGACGAAGTAATATATTTTCAATTTCTTCGAGATTTTTATATGAGTTAAAGAATTTGTTTTTAGTAATATAAACATAGAAGATATAATTATTTTTATTTTCAAAAATCACATTTTCCACTTCTAAATTTTCGACTCTTTTTAAAATATTAATAACAACATTATTAATAGTGGTTTCATTTAATGCAATATTACCATCTTTTTCATGTAAAACGATATCCATAGTTTAATTATAGCTACATATTATTAGCTTCTGGCACTTTCGGTAATCCTGGCATTCTCATAATATTTCCTGTTAATGGAATAATAAATTTAGCTCCATTGGAAACAAGAATATCTTTTATATGAATAGTAAAAGGTTTATCGACAATAAGAACTTTTTCATCATCGGTTAAGCTTATTGGGGTTTTCGCCATACAAACATAGTAAGGAAAATCGTTGTATGTTTTAAGTTTTTCTAATGCAAGAGATGAATATTCTACTTTGGAAGCACCATAACATTTTTCACAGATCAGAGAGATTTTTTTTTCAACACTCATCTTTAAATCATATATTGGTTTTAATTCAGATTTTTTTTCACATAATTTAACAACTTTTTTCGCTAATTCAACAGCACCTTTACTTCCTTCTTCAAAAGAGGAATTGAAAGCATAATCGATCTTATTTTCCTTTAATCATTTTTCTAAACAAGCTAGTTCTTCTTTTAAAGAGATATCTATTTGAGTAATAGAAACAATGAATGGAATATTGAAATTAGAAAGATTTTTTATGTGAGATTTAAGATTGTTTATTCCTAATTTAATCGCCTCAATATTTAATAAGGGTAATTTTGTTTTATCTTCTACCCCACCGTGCATTTTTAAGCTTCTAGTACTTGTAACAAGAACTATAGCATTAGGTTTAATATTTCCGACATCACAAACTATATCTAAGAATTTTTCAGCTCCCAAATCACTGGCAAATCCAGCTTCAGTAACAACATAATCTCCGAGATTTAAAGCAGTTTTTGTTGCAATGAGAGAATTACATCCATGAGCAATGTTTGCAAAAGGTCCGCCATGAACAATAGCAAGATTTCCTTCTATTGATTGAACAATATTAGGTTTTAACGAATCTTTTAATATTTTAATCAAAGCATTAGTGATTCCTAATTGTTTTAAATAGATGGGCTCGTTTTTTAAATTGTAGGCGATAAGAATTTCATTTAATCTATCAGAAAGATCTTGTTCGTTTAAAGAAAGACAAAATATTGCCATTAATTCGCTTGCCACTGTAATATCGAAACAAGATTTATATTTAATATTCTTTTTCGCATTGATTGTTATTTCTATTTCTCTTAAAGACCTATCATTAACATCTAACACTCTTCTTCAAAGGATTCTTCCGACATCAAATTGTAAAGTGTTTCCCCAATAGATATTATTATCAATACAAGCACTAATAAGGTTATTAGCAGAAGTAATCGCATGAATATCTCCGGTAAAATGAAAATTAATTTCTTCTTTTGGAATTATTTGAGCTTTTCCGCCTCCGTTAGCACCGCCTTTAACTCCAAAAACAGGACCCATGGAAGGTTCTCTTAATGCAGCGACGGAAAGTTTACCTATTTTATTTAAAGCATCATTTAACCCAATTGTGGTAGTTGTTTTTCCTTCACCTGCCGGAGTGGGACTTGTCGCTGTTACAAGAATTAGTTTTTTTTGTTTAGAACAAGGCTTTACATTAGGATTAATTTTAGCAATATATTCTCCATATAAAAACATATCCTTTTTATTGATTCCATATTTTTTAGCAATGGTTGATATTGGTTTTATTTTACCTGTGGCAATGCTCATTTAATTAATTATATTTTTAGGAAATTTGTTTAAAAATATAATCTTAATATCAATGAATATTTTAAGTAGCAAAATTAAAAATAGAGAGAGAGAGAGAGAGAGACGAGTTATGTAGTTTGAGCTTTATTTGATGATGCTGAATCTTCTAATAAAAATGCAATCAAAAAATATTTTGACGGAAAATTCGAAGTTCATTCAATCGGTATAAACGATAATGTTTTTCCGAGGAATAAAAACTATTTTTATCATAAAATTGATTTGTCAATTATTAATTTTAATTTGATAGAAACATTAAAAAAATTGCCGTTACCGGATATCATTTTAGCTTCACCTCCATGTGAAAGTTGAAGTGGTGCCGATTGTGGTGGAAAAATGTTTCGCAATTTAGATGAGGAAGGTAATTGACATGTAAAAAATGCGAAATATTATGAACAATATTTGAAAAAATGTAATCCAGTTAAACGTAGATATTTTCTACAAAAAGAAGAAAGCAGAATCTTAGGGGAAGCAACAATTGGAGCTACAATTAAAATCATTAAATATTTTCAACCAAAAGTTTGAGTAATTGAAAATCCGCAAACTAGTAAAACATGAAGTTACCAAAACAAACACTGAAATTTTAAGGGTTATGAAAATCTTGCTTATTATTCTTCGTACGATAGTGACTTCAGCCCTAAACCAACAATTTTCAAATCAAACATTGAGTTAAAATTAAATTCAAAGAAAGAAAAAGGAAATAATAAACATATGGCTAATGGTTCTTATAACAAACGCTCTTCAATTCCCTTTGAATTAATAAAAGATTATTTAGCACAGATATTAGAATTTTTAAAAAACGATGAAAAAAATTAATGATAAAATTACTGAAATTATCGAAACATACATTTCCAATGGATGTAAATTATGAAATATAGGGACTAATATTTACAACACTTGATATAGATTTTGAAAATCTTTAAAAAACAATTTCGACAACTTTGTTAATTTTACTATTCCAACAAAAATAACTGTTCGAAAAAATGAAGATAAATACTTCTTAATAATAAATGAAAAAATAATTAAAGCAGATGTTTCAAAAAATAAAGGTTGATCAAATTCTGCTATTAGGCAATTTCTTCAAGTCGGTGAAGCATTAGGTTTTTTAATTTTTGAAAATGAAAAATTGAACAAAATTTCAGATAATAATGAAGAAATATTTGATTTAACAAGTAGTTTTTCAAATGTTTGTTCATTGAGTTTTATGAATAATTTCCACATTTATTTAACATATAGTATGCAAAAAGCTTTATTTTCAGCAGCGACTCATATTTGTAATTTTGGATTTACATTATTTATGTCGTTGTTATTCGTTGAACATTTTGATGAAAGCGATAAATATATTTTAATTAGCAAAATAATGTCTAAGAAAATTGATGGTGTTACACAAAATAAATTTATAAGTTTTAACACTATGGAATACCAACAATATATAGAAAAGTGTTATAAAGAAAAAGGAACATACAAAACATGTGTAGAAAAAATTAGGGAGAATTATTTATTTGACAATTTGGTTAATTCCTTATATGATGCCTCTACCTACAAGATGATATATTTTACTTTCACCAAAGAAGAAGAACAAGATGAGTTGAAAATGAAAAAAATAAAAAACGCTCATAATGAAATAGAAAAATTAAGAGGTAAATTAAAAACAAAAATTGAAGAAGCTAGGTGCGAAAATAAAGAAAAATGAAATGATTTAGAGAATACATTCCCGAAAGAATGATATATTGAAGATTGCGAAGCGTGTCATATATTTGATATTTGACGTATTAAAGAAAAAGTTGCCGAATTAATTAGAAACAACAAAACAGAAAATGAAATAAATGAAGTAATTTCTTTCGCACAAAATCCAAATAATGGCTTGTTAATGTTAGAACAATGACATTATTATTTCGATCGCGATTTTTTTAACTTTAATGCCAATGGCGAGATAATAATACTCACAAATCAAAATGAATCTGATAGATTAGACCCAATTAACTATGATGGCGAGTTAAACAAAGTAAAAATAAAAAAAGAAACATTCAACGAAGAAATGAAAGGTTTTTTAAATAAAAGAATTTAAATTCGTTTACTGTTAACAAATATTTATCTTCATTCGAATCAAAATTTAAATGAACGATAATAGAAGAAGGAAAGTGCTTTTTAATGTATTCATGAAATAATTCCAATAATGTTGATTTTCACACTCTTCTAATCCCAACAATTATTTTAATAAATTTTTTATTTATCAAAAATATTAGTCTATTTAAATAGAAATCTCGTTGAATGTTCATATCTTAACTATAGCATGTTTTTCTAGATTTTTGGTAAAAAAGTGCTATTAATAGCATGTTTTTCTAAATTGTTGGTAAAAAAGTACTGTTACAAAAACTGATCTTTTTAAACCTTCCACGGAAGAATATGTAAAAGGGGCAATAAGTTTTGCAAAATAAATAAATATTTTTCACAAAATGTTTATTGGTGAAAGAGGATAGTAATAAGTTACTATATAGTCAATGAAAAAAATTCCAACATATGAGAAAAAAGAGGCAAAAAGAAAAATAATTAGATATTTAAATATAAGTCAACGATCGAAATGATATTAATATTGTTTGCTTGGTAGGTCCTTTTTCCCGCATAAATAATATTTAAACTCTTACATAACTTTTGCTTTTCTATTGTTAATTTGTTATAAAATTTTTGTAGATTTTTTTTCCATTTTCAATTCCTTCGACAGAACCCAATTTAATTTCGATAGCTATTCATTCTCCTCCTGAATCTTCAATTACGCAATCAACTTCGACATTATCGCTGTCACGATAGTAAAATATTTTTTTATCTGTTAAACTGCAAAAAACATTAAGTTGTTTGATAACAAAAGATTCAAAAAAGAAACCCAGAGTATTAAAATCATCATAGAGTTTTTTTTCATTAATATTTAATATTGCAATAGCGAAAGATTGGTCAGTAAAATTTATTTTCGGTAAAGATTTAACATTTGCGCTTGAACGAATATGGGTATTTCAACCATATATGTATTCAATAATGTTTGAATCTAGTAAAAAATCAAGATATGTGTATATAGTTTCACGAGATAATTGAGTATTTTTTGAAATCGAAGTAATATTGGATTCGGCACAAATATTTCTTGAAAGTTCTTTTAATATTTTGTCAAGAGTATTCTTTGAGATATTTTTTCGTTGATTGGAACTGACGATATTTTCAACATAATCTCGATTCAGTTTGATACATTCGGAAATATTATTATCGATCAATCTTGGACGTCCTCCTTTGCAAATTTCCTGAATATAGAATTCTATTTCAAAATCATTTTCATACTCTTTTATTTATTCCATTAAACAAATCTAAAAAATCAACTCGTTTTAAAGAGATATTTTTTTCTTGTAATGTTAATGTGTACATCTTAATTCTTGCAACTCTTCCTGCGCCTGTATGGATTATTGAATTATCGATATTCGGAGCAGAAGAACCCGTTAAGATAAAAAGATTATTTTCTTTAACTTCACCAATATATTTTTTTACAATATTGAATAATAATGGGTATAATTGTCACTCATCGATAAGTCTTGGTTTTTCTCCAGAAGTTAAAATATTATTGTTTACTTGAACTTGTTTATGTATGTCAACACTAATATCTATTGAAGAATTGCATAATCTTATCGCAGTTTCGGTTTTTCCAACATCTCTTGCACCTTCAATAATAACTCCTGGGATGATACTTAATTTTCTTTTTATCTTTTTTTCAATCAACCTTTCAATATACACTCTCATATTAAAATGATATGAAATTTGACAAAATTAAGGGTTTTAGTTTGACAAAATTCGACTAATTAGAGATGTTTATCTTGAACATTAACAATTGCAAATTTTCGAGTTTTTGCTGCTTTTATCCATTTTGTGAACAAATATCACAATTTGTTATTTTTATATATAATATGTTGACATATATATTACGAAAATGACTTCATTAACAAGAATTTTAAAAATAATAAGGTTCGATAATGACGAAATACTTTTCACAATGGCAAGAAAATTGGGGATTAGCAGCGCTTACTTATCTGCTATCGAAAATGGAAAAAGAGAGATACCTAGTGATTTTGTTGCTAAATTAACAAAACTTTATTCTCTTGATGAAAAAACAATTGATCAAATTAACGAAATAGTAGCAAAAAAATGCAAAATGTTAAAATCAATATTTCTACTTTAAGCGATAGTAAAAAAACTTAGCAATTAATTTGGCAAGAAGATTTGAAGAATTAAGTGAATCGACAGTAAAGAAAATAAATGACTTATTAAATTCGATTTAAGATTCTTAAAAATTGTGATTTTATCTTACTTCATCATAAACATCTCGGAGCTAATACCTCAAACTTTTATTATCAAGTTAAAGAATTAATATAAGCATCCGCTAATGTAGTCATAGCATTTCATTTAGAAGTTTTATTTTCACAAGGAACGAAATAGGTGCTTCCATTAACTTTTTGGATTAAATTTTCGTATGTAGTGGATGACTCAATTTTTTCAGACTCTGGAATCGAAGCAAACCCGTTTCAACCATCTTTAAAAGCGGTGTAAGTGGCAACGGTGCTGTTTAAAGCCGATGCTTTATTAGCTTCATAATTTGGTTTATTAGCTAATGATTTAATTTTATTGATAAAGTTATTTTTAGCTTCATCATTAATCTTTTTTAAACCTTCAATCAATTCATCTGTTTTTGAATGAATGTTTAAAATTAATTGTGTTGGAGCAGAAGCTTTAATCTCGGCCTTAGCAGCAATGAAGGCTTGTATTGTTGTGCCAGTTGTAATTAAGGAGGATTGAACAACGGCTTTATATGCAATAATGTAATCAGTAGTAAAAGGAGTTAATTCAACATCTAATCACGCATTTGACATAGAATTTACACAAGCTTGTCATCCAAGTTCGGCACCAATATTATCTAGAATCGAAGTAACTAATTCAAATATGGATTTAGAAAGTTTTGTTCATTGTGTTACTTTAGTACTATCTGCATTGTATAAAATTCCACCAGCCGGGGTTACCATTGTATCATAAGTAGAAAGATTGGTACTTGAAGAAAAATTCCCTGTTCCCACAAGAGCTATTACATCATTAACAAACTCATTGAAAATTACATCAGGAATAGAGAAAAGAGTTTTGATTTGGGCAAATGTTGTAGTGTTTGTAACCTCTGCAGTTCCAAAAATCGGATCAGAGCTTCAAATAGCTCCAGCGAGTTCTATAATTTGAATTTGAGCTATTTCTACTATTTCAGGATTAACAATAGTATTTACTTTAGTTTTAAATTTATCAACTAATAGACTTAAATTTTGTCATTTCGTATCGTCGGCGGTTGTGTTGGTTGTTAATTTTCCTTTTTCACTTGCCAAGGCTACGATATTGTGTAATCTACTTACATTGGCAATACCAGCATTAAATTCAGCGTTAAGATAATCAATTAGAATCGCCGCAGTGTTTGTTTCAACAGTAGGAGCATCAGTTTCTTGTAAAAAAGTATAAATTCCGGGGATAGAGGGTGTATGTTCGGTATTGTTTGAAAAAGTATTTGCGGATAAAAAAAGATAAGCTGGTAGGTTTTTAATAGATTTGATATTTTCTAATGTTTTTTGTTTTTGTGTTAAATTCTGCTTATTACATGAAGTTAAAGTAAAGGAAAGAGTAGATGCTAAAATGATTGAAGAAAAAAGAAATAGACTTGTTTTTTTCGTTATAAAATTCATGCCAAAATTATAAATGAAGCCGATAATATTAACATATTAACATGATTAATTGTTTTTGCGATGGATTTTTTAATGGCAACAAAAAAATAGATATTATTCTCCAACATAAAATGTTTCATTAACGCCTGATAAGGGGATTTTTCGTTAAAAAACATATTGTCTATATTTTATGATGGCCGTGTTATATATATTTAGAGATTAGTTAGTCTCTCTAAGTGACTCTTTAATTAATCTAACTTGATTTTCGGCTGAAACAACTTGTCTTTCATAAGAGATCTGTTGAATAGCGCCTAAATTTTCCGGGTCCATTTCGCGTGCTCTATTATCTAATTGAACATTTGCC
>JAITDD010000028.1 GCA_031282725.1 Mycoplasmataceae bacterium | reverse complement strand
TGTAGATATTCTATCGGCTTTCTGAACGCCGTTCTCGTAGTAATATACGTAATACATTCCCTTTTTTCCGCGTTTTTTGACATGAAATAACGCCGATTTTTTCATAAAAATACCATTAACCCTTTTTAATTAATGGTATTCAATACTGCTCTTTAGAATCAATAGTATTTTTCCCACCACAGTGGGAAAAATACCATTGACTTTTTGTCTTGGATTTTACTAGATGTTCTTATTTGAAATGTTGAAACTTATTAAAAACAGCAGTTATAAATACTATCTATCCTTTTTGCTATGTAAGAATACGATATTTTTTTACTTTGCCCCAGTGCTTAATCCAAAGTCCATTCCTAAATTATGTATTATTGTTAACAGTTTGCAAACGTTGGATTATTTTTTTGGATAAGAATCTATAGAAAGAAAATTTTATATACTTATATATTAGATGAGTACGGCAATGATTTTATGTAATCTTCCATATATTTCCAATCTGGACTTCCTTGTTCGTTAACAGGAAGCTTTATACTACTTTGTTTTAAACGGTCTTGGCTAGCTTTTCTGCCATAATTATAACGATATTGTTCTAATTTAAAGATAGTAACAAAAAACATTGCTACATACTTATTCATTGTAAATTTTGGTATAAGTTTTTCAACATGGTCGCTTGCCGAAAATCTCAGTGCCTGATATGAACAATACCCCAATACAGCACTGTCTATTGTTAAAACATTCCCTTCTTCTGTATAAAAATCATACAACTTTTCTACCCCATTGTTAGTGGCTTGTGTAGTAACATAAGGATACTTTCCTTTACCATACTCTTCAAGTTCTGATAACGATGTTGTTTGGCTTCCTGTAATTTCAAAAAGATTCTTTAATTTAAAAGGTAACCAATTATTTGTGTAGAATGCTATTTCTTTATTCAAAAGTGGAGG
This sequence comes from Mycoplasmataceae bacterium, assembly GCA_031282725.1. Lineage (GTDB taxonomy): Bacteria > Bacillota_I > Bacilli_A > Mycoplasmatales > Mycoplasmoidaceae > Malacoplasma_A. Next base: position 2,135 of record JAITDD010000028.1, on the reverse strand, counting down.
GAATAAAACTTGTTTAGATAAACGTTCGCTAATCAAAAAAGTAACATAGCTTAAAATAGTATCTTCAAAATCTCGTTTAGTTAATTTTGAGTAATCGGTATCCATATAAGCTTCTGCACACCACTCATCTCTATGGGTGATTATTCTATTTATGCTAAATCCTACCTCTTCTCTTCTGTTTTCATCAAGATAGTAGGTTATCCATTTCTTTTTAATTCCTTCCCATTTCCCTAAACCGTCGAAACGACCTTCTACTTTTCTTTTGACAAACCCATCGTTTTTGTAATAGCCAAAATAAGTTTTTTTTGTTGAACTATGCTTTCTATGTGCAGTAAAAATCATTATGCAAGTTACAACATTGACATCAGAATTAAAAAACAACTCGTCAGGCATTGACAAAACAGCTTCCAACGTATGTCTTTCTAATAGTTTTTTCTTTAACTCTAAAATTTCCCCTTTTGTCGCTAATGCTTTTTGCATAGGGACAATGGCAATACACGTTCCGCCATCAACCAGACATTCAAGATTATTCAAAATAAATTCTAATTCATCTGTATCTGTCTTTCTGTTGCCTTGATATGGAGGATTTAGAAAACCAATCGTTGGCTTTTGTGCTTTTACTTGCTTCATAATCACTTCATCAAAACAACTTCCATTAATTATATTTGTTTTTCCATCTTGATGGATATACATGTTAGAGACTGCCAGTGCAAAAATATGCGATTGATACTCAACACTAATTAATTGCTTGGATTTTATTTGCTTGATTTTTTCTTCATCACCTTTAGCGTCTTTTATCATCTCTTTCATTGCTGAAATAAGAAATCCACCAGTTCCAGCACAGTTATCGTAGATGATAGAACTTTTATTAACCTGTGCTAATTTTGCAAAAAGCTCGGTTATATGAGGAGGCGTTAATACAATACCTAATCCCTTGTCGCTATTAGCGTATCGTAAAAATTCAATATACAATTGTCCCAATATGTCAAAATATTCATGAGTTTTAATAAATCGATTGATATTTTCATCTACTTCATCAATTAACTCTTTTAATATTTTTTCTTTAGTGGACAATGAAGTATCTGTTTTAATAAAGCTGAACTGTGTCGTTAAATTTTCTAACCTTTTACCTGTTATATTGGCTTCTTCTAATTTTTCGGAAACTGTTTTTATAAGAGAATCCGCTAAACTTTTAGGACTTGTTTTTTTATCATAAGACGCTCTAAATGCATCGTCTTCCAATGCAATTAAAATACAGCTCAACAACAAACTTCGTTGGCTTTCAAGAATTTTGTAGCTATGAAGTTTTTCATTGAGCGTTTTTGTAAAAGCTAGCAGCGTATTATAATCTTGTCTAAATTTTTCGGGACTTTTCAAATAGCCGCTTAAATAACTTTGCACTGGTAAAAGTTTATTGCCAAATATCTCAACCGCTTTTCTTTCGCCTTTTAAGTGCAAGAAATGAGAAACTTTTAGTTTTTCTTCTGTCTCTCCACTGACAGCGATTGCCAACACATCATATTCCTTTGACAAAAATGAAGCGTATAACAAAACGCCATCAACAGCGTAATCAGCATATTTATCTTTAGTTGGACTTTCGTGTTTAGTTATATCTGCTTTGCATTCAACAACAACAAGTAAATCGTCATTTTTCTTAAATGTAATAATAAATTCAGGACGACCTTTTCCAATTCCTTTTTTTGAAGCATTTTTAAGAAGTTTGTCAATCTTGAAAATATCAGTAGATTGTTCTTCAATATGAATAATATCGCTTGATTTATTAAAATGAGAAAAGACAATTCTTTCTGTTTTTCTTTCATTAGGCATTTTCTCTATCCTATTTTTATCTGTTTTCTGTTCCTGTATTGTAAACAAAATTTGTATATTTTATCAACATGTACTATCCTATTAAATTATCAAAAGCTCCTTTCTCATTTTGCATTTCAAGTTATACAAAAATCTCATTGTTTTTTGTTCTTTTTGAGAAGTTCCTATTCAGTTTTTGTCATAAATTTATTTTAAATTGCGAACTTATACCCTATACCTAGCATAATGACATCATATCTAATATCTTTTTTTACCGATTTAACGCCTTCATGAACAGTATTTATCTTAGCGTCTATGGAAATAATGTT
>JAITDD010000025.1 GCA_031282725.1 Mycoplasmataceae bacterium | reverse complement strand
ATCAAAAGTCAGTTTTCAACCTCGCTCAATTCGCCGGGAAACAAATTTTTCTGCCCTTTGCAGAAGATTTGTATCCTGATTTGGGGAATATTGCGGTGCATAGAAGGAAGTTTGGGTTTTAATTTAAAAGTACAATATCACAATCATATGCAGGAAAAAAATTTTATTGAATACGAATACGAAAAATTATCTTATTTATTTGATGGGCAATTAATTCTTTTCGTAGCTGTTACGGATGTTGAAATTGATGAAATTCGTTCCAAACTAACCTCCCTTGACGGTTATAGTGGAGTTATAAAAGTTTTTAAAGATAATTATACTTATTATATTGGTAAATTTGGAAAATATGCCGTTGCACTTGTTCAAAGTAGTATGGGGTCTATGTCCTCTGGAGGGTCTATACTAACTGTAAAAATGGCATTAGATAATATAAAATCTAAAATTGTAATAATGATTGGCATTGCTTTTGGTGTAGATGAAAATAAGCAAAATATTGGAGATGTTTTAATTTCAGAAACAATTATACCGTACAATTTAAAGCGTGTTGGAGAAAACGAAACAATTCCTCGTGGCGTTGAAGAACAAGCAAGTTCATTATTAATAAGTCGTTTTAAGAGTATTACAACTTGGGAAAATCTTCTTGAAAATAACAATAAAGCAAAAACAATTATTGCAAAAATATTATCAGGAGAAGAACTCATTGATAATAAATTGCGAAGAGATGAATTGTTAAGGGCTTATCCAGAAGCGAAAGGTGGTGAAATGGAAGGTGCCGGTGTTGTTGCGGCTTGTAAAAATCGTGCAGAATGGATAATTGCAAAAGGTATATGCGATTTTGCTGATGGACAAAAAGGGAAAGACAAAAAGAAAAGACAGCAAATTGCTATAGAATCGGCAGTTAGTTTATGTTTAGAATTATTTGCTTCCGAAACTGCATTTAAAGATAAAGGAATTAAGCCATATTGCGAAATATCTATTCCTGAAAATGCTATTTTTCAAGCAAATACAAACACGGTACTATTCGAAGTATATAAACCTCAAAATGAACCCTATTACTTAAAAAGAGAAGAAGATAATGTATTTAATCAAAAACTTTCGCAGTTTGGAATTTGGATTTATGGTGATACCGGATGTGGAAAGTCAAATTTGATATTGAGAAATTTAATAAACAACAAAAGCGAATATATATCAATTACGTTAGGCTCGTATGTTGGAGAGAAAAATATTGCTTTATTTACCGGAATTTTAAATGCTATTCAAGAACAAACGGGCTATGGCATAAAATACCCTATTCATAAAAATTTCCCAACTTGTTGTAAGGCTATTATCAAAGAGTTAAAAACCAATTATAATGGTAAATCAGTAATAATTTATTTAGACGAAATCCCCATTGATTCAAATAAAGAATATCGACAATTTACTAAATCACTATTTGCACTAATCAATGAAATACATTTAGCAGATGGACTTGAACAAGTTCGATTAATATTATCTTCTATCCATAACCCAATAATTCATATTCAACAAAGTGACCAAAAAATCCACGAATACTTACATTTCTTACAATTAAAATATTGGGAATCAACAGTCATAGAAAGTTTAGTTGTACTGATAGAGAAACCTTTACAAATTAATTTATCTCAATCAGTAAAAACAAAACTTGTTGAACAAGCAAAAGGTTCTCCGAGATTTATAAAAAAGTTTTTCAAAAATGTAATACTGAAAGATACAAGAACAGATTCTGATTTACTTCAAATAATTCAAGAAACTGATAACGAATTAAAACAGTTTAGAAATGAATAAAATATTAAAACCATATACAATTATTCCGCCCGAATTATATATTGAAAGAGATGCGGACAGACAAGTTGATAATATCATTCGAGATATGGGACGTCCCGGATATGTTCTTGTTTCTCGCCAAATGGGAAAAACCAATCTTCTTCTTAATGCAAAAAGACGTTTGGAAAATGAAGAAACTATTTTTGGCTACATTGATTTATCAAATCCTTTTGAAAATGTAAGGGGTTGTTTTGAGAATATTGTTGATACTGTATTAGAAACGAATGAAGATATATTATCAGATGTTCAAGAAACAATAAAAAATAATCGTAGGCAGCAAAATGACACACCGCCATTTAAACAGCATACAAACGAACTTCGTTTAATACTAAAACATATCAAAGGAAAGTTAATTATCATTCTTGATGAAATAGATGCTTTAACTAAAAAAAATTATTCTGACCAGATATTTGCCCAAATTCGGAGTGTGTATTTTTCAAGAGCAAATTACAAAGAACTTGAAAACCTTACCTATATATTATCCGGAGTTGTAGAGCCGAATGAAATCATTAAAGACCCTAAAATATCTCCTTTCAATATCGGTGAGAAAATATTTTTAAATGATTTTTCAAAAAATGAGTTTGAGCAATTTGTCGGGAAATCAAAATTGCAGTTAACTCAAACCAATAAAGATAGAATATTTTTTTGGACAAACGGTAATCCTCGAATAACTTGGGATGTTTGTGCAGAAATTGAAAACAGATTTTCAGACAAAGTAATCTCTCAAAGTGAAATAGACTATTTAATATCGGAAATGTATTTAACTACTTTCGACCGACCGCCGATTGATAATATAAGAGAATTAGTTAAGAACGATAGAGAATTGCGAAATGCCATAATTGAAATTGCATACAAAAAAGGAAACGAAGTCTCTGATAAAATTAAGAGCAAATTGTATTTATCGGGAATAACCAACTTTAATGGGAATAACGATGTGCATATAAAAAATGAGGTTATTAAGCAGAGTTTATCTTTAGATTGGATTAAGCAAATTGAAGAAGAAGACAAAGGGCTTATAAAATTAGCATTAGAATTTTACGAAAAAGAAGATTATTCGGAATCACTGTCATATTTTAAAAAATTCCTTGAAAATAACAGTTTTGAATCAAGAGTTGAATCTCTATATTATTATTTTATGGGAAGTGCTGCTTATCATATATCTGATTTTCAAAAGGCTTTAGAGTATCTTAATTTGACAAAGTTCAATAACGAAGATAACTATTATTATATTTCATTGAATTTGAATGGATTGGTTAACTTCTATAGCGGAAATATTGATGAAAGTCTTAGCTTATTACAATCTGTCATTGATACAAAGCAAGGAGATGAAATTTATGTTAGAGCATTATTAAACTATGGGAGTATTGCTATAAAATCGGACATTAACAAGTATGCGGATAAAGCAATAAAAATATTTGAAGATGTTACCAATGAAGTTGGTTTTGAAACAAGTAAATTAGAAGAGGATTTTATTCGTGAGGTCAAAGCAATTTCCTTTTACAATTTAGCACAAATTAATGGTAAAAAAAACAAACCAGATGTCGTAATTGAGTATTATGAAAGCTCTTTAAAGTTATCGCGTCCTAATATGAAACCGATAGTATATGTAGGACTTTATAATGCGGAAAAGGAAGATAGAAGAAAAAACAATATTTTGACAAAAATTATAAATGAGATTGTAGAAAATGAATTACACCCCGTACAATACGACCCTGAAAAACAAATGACTTTTAATCTTGACCACTTAAAAGAAATATTAATACTTTCTTTTTTACGTTCATATTCTGATTTTGAAAAATTAAAACCGTGGCTGCATTTTTTAGGAGAAAAGAGTTTATCTGAACATTTATATGACTTAGGATTATTTTCAATTCATTCAGAACAAGATTGGAATACTGCTATTGCGATATTTAATAAAATCTACAACAACTTTAATAATAATGAATATAATGTAGACGAAATTGTGAAATTCAATACATTACAATTATTAGCATTTGTTGATACTGCGAAAAGGAAAGAATACATCTCGTTATTTTCACACAAAAGGATTAAACAGATTGATTATCTTGATTTTTCAATTTTTGCGAATTATATAGCAACATTGATAAATCAAAAACAATATAATCAATCATTAAAATATATCCATATTATCAATTCTGTTAAAAATGAAATAAGTAAAGAACTACAAATTAATTATCTTGCAATTTATAATTTAGAATTAAATGCTCATTATTGCCTGAAAAATTATGAAATAGTTAGAAAAAAAGCAAAAGAAATTCTGGATTTATGTAATGACGAAACAATAAAAAAACAGAAAAGTAATTTACTCGGAGATACTGGATTAGAAACAATCCGAAAAAATGCAGAATCTGTATTATATCCACAAATCAGGGATACTCAACCCATTGTAGTTAGTAAAACTTATGGAAGAAACGATTTTATAAAAGTAAAATATAAAGATGACAGAATAATTGAAAAAATAAAATATAAAAAAGTTGAAGATGATATTAATCAAGGTAAATGTATTATAGTTAATGAATAATAGACTATTATGCCGCAGCAACTATACATATTATCCAAGTTCTACAATGGTATCCTTTGGCTTTTGAAAGATACTGTTTACGACTCCGACCTGAAACGCAAAGTCAGTGCCTCGTCGTCTTATCAAAAAATGGCCTCGGGCAAAGCGTTGAACGAACAAACAAACTTCGATATCGGGGTAAATATTGTTTTTGTTGAAAATAATGATATATATTTT
>JAITDD010000045.1 GCA_031282725.1 Mycoplasmataceae bacterium | reverse complement strand
AGTTTCAACACATCTCTTATGGATGGTTTCATTCCATAAGAGCCAAGCTCCAACATAAACACGAGCGTGTTAATTTCCAGGAGTGCCTTATTCATGTCTTCTTTGAATTTTTGTAATTCCGCTTTGTAAGATTCATCTGCTGTTTGCATGACTAATTTTTTTTGATTGATACTGTTCTGCATTTACCGGATATAATATCCGGATACGTGTAACTAAGACAACAAGGACTACTGTCTTTTTTCATTTCATCATCAAGAACTCGAAGAATACGGCTAGCTAATTCGCTTCCATCATCTTCTTTTTTTGTTAAAAATTTTTCTTTTCGTATTCATCTATTACTGCATTGATTTTTTCGAGTCCCATTCTTGCTCTCTCGTGGGCTCTTGCTTGCGCCGCTTCTCTTCCGTTTTCTTTAACCCAATTCTTTAATGCTTTTAACATAACTCAAAAAATTTTAATTGATTAATTAAGAATGATAAATGAAATAATTGACAGGCCGCTAAAATAGAGGGTAACTGAAATCCAGTTTACTCGATTAATTTTTTTGTTTAGGTTACTAATTTCCATCTCGATATCATCTTTCAACACAACATTTTCTTCAAGTGCAAACAATACTTTTCCCGCAATATCCATTTTCCATTCTTTGCCAATCAGATGCGAAAAAAGGTTTGTAAATAAAGAACCGACTAAACAAAACAACCCCGCAGACAGCATTGTTTTTTCATTTGTAACAGGCATTCCGTTTAATATCACATACGCAAAAAACATGATAATACTTCCTGATATCACTCCGAAAATATTTTTTTTCAAACGAATCCTCATCTTTAACTATCGAATCGAATATATTATCATATGTTTTCACAAGATATTTTCTATCCCCATCGCTAAGCATACTCTTCTCTCCATCCATCAACTGTTCATCTTCTCTTTTGTTCTGTTCGATAAAATCTTCTGTTTTCATGACTTTTAATTATTTAATTTAAATTATATATCAAAAATAAAATAGTTGCTACACCCCAGAAAAAAGCAGAACAAATACAACCAATCTCCTTAATGATTTCAATACCTAATACATACCCAATACTCACAATCAAAAGTGAAAAAAATCCCAATACAGCCGCTATTTCAATCCACCGGTACAGTTTATCATCAAAAACAGGTTCCCAACGAATAAATCTCGCGATAAATTCGCCAAATTCATCATCTGTCATTTTTTCTATTATTTCTCTCTCTTTCATTAAATTTCCTTTTTCCATGATTAACCAATAAAAAAATCAGTTTCAAAAGGATTCCCGGAGCCGGGTGGGCATTATCCTTTTAAAACTGATTATGTTTTTAATTCGCTTTATGCCCTAAAAGCGGTTGCTGTTATAAAAAAGTGCTATATTTGCAGGATAAATTTTGGAATCACTCGCAACTCATATGCAAATATAAGCAGTCTCTTTATATGAAGCGTCGCTATATATAATATATAACAAAGGTACAATCAATTTTCGAAATTCCAAAATTATTTTAGTTAAAAAAACATAAATATTTACATCGCATCGCATATAGTTAAATATATTTTTACAAATTAAAATTATTCCTTTATATTTATATAATAAATTTGGCACTCACTCGAAACTTATACGCAAATCTGAACAGCCTTTTTTGTGCTTGTTGCTTAAAAAAAACAAAAAGTAATTTGCTTGTAATTAACTGATTGTGATAAAAATTAAAAAATATTATTTATTAATAATTTATTTATTAAAGTAATGAAAAAAAAAATTATTTAGTGTGGCGTTCGTTAGCCTGTTTGCAATTGTATGTATGAACTCTTGCGATAAAGACGATGATGAAAATGTCAATAACGGCGGTATTGGCAATACAATCACAGCCACAATAGAAAACGGGAACAGATTAAACGGTAAAATTGATTCCGTAAAGGCAGTCTTTGATTACGAAGATGAAAACGGTGATTGGAGGGAGTACATTGCGGCAAGCGCTCCTTATGTTAATGGTGGATTTACACTACACCTTCATGAGACCTTAGACGACACATATCTTGAAACAATATCATCTGTGTTCGATTACGTAGATTATCCCGAAGTAACGGTGACCAACAATATAACAATTAGCAACCGTAATGTAAAGGCAGTGATTGCAATCGTGTATGCTTATAAAGCAGGTGAAACTTACAGTGAAGACCGTTTTACATTCGGCACAGCAATAGACGCGGAATTAGGATGGGAAGGGCGCTTGATGTACGCTAATGGAGATGTAAGCGTGACAGGCTCTTGTGATGCAAGTTGGGAATATAACGGTAAGATATCTGAGACAGGTACAACTAAGTTTAATATGTTTCTAAAAAAAGGATGGAATTAGGATGTATTTTAAAATTACAGTAAAAGAGACCGATACAAATGTTAAGCATGTGGAAGAAGAATATACCACCACCACACCTCCGGGCGCAAAATGGCTTTATGATGATTATAATTCACCACCTTTATTGAGTTCAAAGATTCAAAAATCCCCTTTTCTTTCATCGAAACGCAAATGACTATATGAATCTTGATTTGTAAGAATAACCCTACTCTATAATCCGCTTAATATTGATAATTGGATTACAGGGTATTTTTTTTGAAGAAACAACACAATTGAAGAAAAATACAGACGGTTAAAGTCGTAAAAATTGACCACCGCAAAACCGTTTATCGTTAAATTAACACACAAATTAATTACAAATACAATAATTGAATCTGTTGATCTTGGAAATAATGTCAAATTCGGAAGTAATGCCTTTCAGGACTGTAAAAATTTCAGACAGTTTACAATTCCTGCCAACTACACTTTGGGAGACAGCATATTT
>JAITDD010000029.1 GCA_031282725.1 Mycoplasmataceae bacterium | reverse complement strand
TTTTCTTTTTTAATCGTTATCATTTTGAGCTGATGAATAAGTTTTGATCAAATTATAATTAAATCTGACAGAAAGAGAAGTTACTTTAGTGTCTGTTCTAAAACTTGATCGCATATCATGTCTATTATCAAAATAAAATCGGTTATAATTAATAAATTTAAACGGAAGAGGATTTGAAAATGAGAAGAGTTTTTCAATAAACTTTAATTTCTATAACCAATATCACTTTCTTTAAAATAAGCATTGTTTAAATCGATGACATGAAATCTGAATAAACATATTATTTTATCTGATTTTCAAAATAACATGCTTTCTCCTCTTAATGACTTGATTTAACCAATTCAATGTACTGATTATTATAACATCTAATTGCGCGGAAATAAATTTATGTTTTTTTTTCATCTGCCAAATAATCTCAGACATCATTCTTTATATTATAGTAATTCTTCTTGTGTCTCTTATACATATCTCATAATTGATCGGCAAAATAAATGTATTAATAAAATTGACTTTGTACGGTCAAAATGTTTCCATTACAACCATCTACTTTTTGTTCTCGAACTTTCCGTTTGATTTTGCTGCTATTAAGCATTTTTCTGAACCTCCGTTTCCTAGAGAACTAAATCAGACTTAATGAAAACTTTCAATTAATTTATCCCGTTTTTGGATTATTATATTTTCAACCATAAAATAAATATATCGTCTTCTTGACAACTTCAATTTTTTGTTTCAGGAGATTTTGTTCAAAGTAATCTTTCTCTGCGTTCTCCTACAAAATAATTCGAGTCACCATATGAAAAATTTTAAGATCTTTTAAGCTGTTTTAAAATGAAAAAAGAAAACCCAAAAGACTTTTGAATACGACAAGCTATTTTTTTCGGTTGGTGATATGAAATATTGTTTTAGCAGGTTGATTAAATTTTATTCTGAATGATTTGATTAATAAAAAAATATCATCCATCTAACCATAAGTTTTCTTGTCTTAAATTGATAATATATTTTTAACTTCTGCCTCCTATTATTCTGAAAAATAATCTGAATAGTTTTAAACATTTCTCGGTTATACAATTAATTCCTTAGCTGATCGTAAAAAAAGTTTAATAACCCTCCAAAATTCTTTCAAAATGCTTTCCGATTCAATGGAATAATTCCTTATTTTAACTAAAGTTTGTTGGATTTTGGATTCTGAATATTAAAATTTTCTCGATGATTTTCACTATATAATGTCTTCTCGAAAACTTATTAAACGTTAGCTGGTTGAATAATCTGTAGCTTGAAAATTTAACTTTGAACATGTTAAGCGAGCTTATCATTAAGGTTATATGAAAAATTTGATTCGCCACAAAGCCAAGCAAAAACATGAGAATTTGAACATTCAAGTTATTTTTCAACCTCTTCTTCGTCTTAATAAAATTAAGGATCTTTCGTTCAAACGGCTTCGGAAATAAAAGTTCATATTTGATTTGATTATTTATAATGCCATCTTGACGGCAGTGCTAGAACTATCTGTTTCTTTGTCTTTGTCCATTGATTAGAGTGAAGTTGCTTATGATTAATAAGATTTTGCTTATTGGGAATTGAAAAATAAACTATTATTATTTTGTGTCTGTAATGACTTTGAAAATTTGAAATGGAGAAAATGGAATGACTTGAAATTTCAATTTTGAAGGAATTGGCATATAATTGTGGGTTAATATTTTTTTAATATTGATTTTTGAATAATAAAGATTATATATTTTATTAAAGTTTGTATTAGATCCAAAAAAATATTTGAACATTGTGTAAAATTCCATCATAAAAGCTTCCTCTGTGTTCATCCAAACATCGTTTGTCAAGCTTCAGAACGAAAAATTAAAAATTATAATCGGTTTTATAAAATGCAAGAAATTAAGAGTGAAAACCGAGTTAAACTGAAACTATAGGGGATAAAGGACCTTCCATCAGGATCTGAAGACTCAAAGAAACGATTATCTAAAGAAGCATGATATTAGCCTTTGAAAATTGTGACATCCACAAAAGGGTTTTATTTTTGAAATTTTTGAGTCATTTCACATATAAAGTATTAAAATAATTCTTTTTTTTTGAGCATCTATTGTTAAATTGTCAAGAGATGAATTTAATTAAAAATTAAAATAAAAAAACGGCCTTTTCATGTTTGTCAGCTTGGTTAAATATTCCCAATTATGTCATTTGTTTCTTGAATTTTATGCGAATGAAAAAATAACTTCATCAAAATTTTCATAGAATGATGTATTTTGAACCGATAGTCAAATCTCTCTTAACACTCTGCAAGTTTTTGGAGATAGATGGGACCAAAAATTTGTTCCGCGATAGGAAGTTGGTTTCTTATTTATATTACCTAAAAAAGGTTTATTACAATCAACATTGGAGGAAACACAACTGAAGAACCCTTGAAACACTTTTTATCATTTGTGGCAAAATACAGACGAATTACCGGGTGAATAATACATCTGATTAACTGCCACTATTCGCTTAAAGTGTTTTTCAAAAATGAAGACAGTACAAATGAAATTCTTTAACTCTTCTAATTTTCATGCACTAGTGAAGTCTTTCTGCTGCATGTCTTAAATAAGC
>JAITDD010000026.1 GCA_031282725.1 Mycoplasmataceae bacterium | reverse complement strand
TATAAGGGAAAAAAATATAAGGGAAAAGTTCAATAGTAACAAGGGCGCAGGGGGTTGAAGTATATTTAAGAAGGGGGGAGGAGAAAAAAAAAAAAAAAATTTTTTTTTATGATTTTGTTTCGCCGACGAAATTATAAAGGAAAATAATTAAAATTGTATAAATAGTAGCTCCCTCAGTCTAAAAAATTAATTTAAATAGTAAATTAATAAAGATTAAATAAAATAATCTTTAATTCAGTAAAAATTAATTTAATTACGTAAAAATAAGTAATTAAATTAATAAAATGATCGTTTTTATTATCAAAAAGTGCATAATAAAAGCGAAAAAAAGTCAAATAATTATCAAAAATTATAGATTTTGATAAAAATTGACAAATATTAGTAAAATTATCGAATAAATTGTAAGAAAAAATATGAATTCGATAAAAAAATGTCCGAATATTATAATATTATTAATAGTACTTTAATAAAAAAAGTACTAAAATTAGCTGAAAAAATTGTAGAAACAGGAAAAATTAAATGAATTGAATTTAATTTTCACAAGATTTTATAAAATTCATTTAATTTACCTGTATAAACAATTATTTTCGATTTGATGCAAATAAAGTTGCTGTTGCCTAACTAGATTCTGGAATTTCTTTTGCTTTCTGCTCTGTTTCCTATAAATTTCTTTATAAAAATTATTAAACTAATTTTCTTTTACTTGTTTCTCTATTTAGATAGAATGACAAAAAGAAAACAAATTAGTGATACTGTCCCTCCAAATGCTCGATTATCTAGTTTCGATGATGATGATCTGGAAATATCTGAGGAAGATTTTTCAGAAGAAGGAGGTGCGTCATTTCAGCGGGCATCAAAATTGAAACATGATAAATCGGGTGGTGCTAACACTACGGAAGATTTTGTGCGATTTTTTTCATCAGCAGAAACTGCTACTGCTACTGCTAAAAAAGGTGGAGCTTTCACTAAAATTCAGTCTCTGCCATATCCTACGTCACCATTTTTTGCTGGTAATCCTCATCGTCCTATTCGAAGCATTGTAATTCAAATTCCCAGTACGAAAGGGATTGTAATTCCAAGTTCAGTTGGAATAAAAAGCAAACGAGAGTGTTCATTTACGTTCAATGTAAAACCTGTCCCTCCAAAAGATCCACTATATTCGAGTGGTGATGGTAGTTTAACTGCCATAAATGATCTAACTATGTGCGAAATTGGTTGCAATCTCGTCAAAGAATGTGGGAATAAGTTTGAAATTGATGTGAGTTCTGAAGAAACTCGAAAAATTGTTATTGAAAACCTTTTTTCATATAGTGTTGAAATCATCCATAATTGCGAAACAGTCCCTAGCCCAATTATTTGTGCTTGCTCATGTTTGCTAAACGAGCATCAAATGCACAAATTTCTTCCAACACGTAAGAATATTGGAGTAAAATCAACTCGCGTAAAAGATGATAGCAAATACATTGAATTTTCGAAAATATTCTATCGATCTTTTCGCCAGCTTACAAAAGTTGGATTTGCTGGGTTAATTACAAAAATCTTATATGTTGGAAAACTTTTCAGTTTACCACTTGGAAGTATGATTGGATTTACTATCGAACAAGAAAGAAAGTTTTATGATGGAACTATCAGTGCTGTTGATTTAGGTTCTCTTTGTTCAATATGTAATTTTCCTCGCATACTCTTGTTAGGATTTTCAAAGGTAAAAAATATTATTGACGTATTTTATTCAATCAAGCAATGTTCAAAAAGTATTCGACATGGTATGAATTCAGACAATAATATTTCCGTTTGGGGAATTAGTAATCCTATTCAACTGGAAATATTTTCTCATTCGAAATTACCAAAAGGAATACAACTTGAACAATCTTCTGACATTAAAATCGATGTATCTAGCAAAGCATTACAATATTGGAAAGAATTAATGGATTATATTTCCAAAACAAAAGGAAATCCATACACAAAACAGTTGTATTTGCAAAATTTATTTTGTAAAAAAGATAGTGGTTGGAATGATAAAAGAATATTAGATACGGATTTTACTAAAGCGATAATTGCATTATTAAAAATGAGCGGAGTTACTGCTGAAATGGAATTATTTGACATCCAAGAGAGAGAGAAAGAAATTGAAGCTGGTCGAGAAAGAAAGAAAAGTGTTCAGAAATCTAAAAAAGAAAAAGAAGGTGAATCAGATAGTGATTTTGATATCGAGGCAGATATTGAAATGGAATCTCCATCTTCACATCTTGAATCTTCAAATGATTTCGATCAACTCGACCTGCCAAGTTCTCCTCCTTTTACAGTTCTTAATCCTCATCCTAAATTCTTAGTACGCAAAATCAATCAAAAATTCTGTCTAAACGAACAAGTCATCACGCAAACTATTGATGATTTAATGTCATATAGCCTACATGTAATATTATTACGGACAGTTTATGACAGTTTTAATTGGATTGATATATTTAAAAGTGAAAGTATAGACAGTAAGGATGATACTATGGCATGTCGGATTATGTTGAAGAGAGTATTCTCTTTCAATCTTCAAATTGTTCATCTTTGTATCAAAGATGGTGGAGACAGTAAGAAATCAAGTTGTTTATGTGAATGTAAATTCTCTCCACCTGAAC
>JAITDD010000020.1 GCA_031282725.1 Mycoplasmataceae bacterium | reverse complement strand
AGGGAAGGAGTTAGAATTAACTATAATTGATAAGAAAGGGAATAAAGTAAAAGTGAGAGTTGATGATATAAAAGAAGCATTTGGACTTGCTGAAAACGAACAAATAAAATTTCTTACTGAACAAATTGCGGGGTTGGGTAAATTAATAACTAACTTATTAACACAGCAACGAGAAACCGATCAAAAACTTGATACTATCCAAAAGCAACAAAACGAAACCGATCAAAAGCTTGATACTATCCAAAAACAACAAAACGAAGACAGGAAAGAAAACAAAACCTTCCAAAAAGAAATAATTGTTGAATTAAAAGAAGTTAAAGAAGATATCAAAGAAATAAAAGTTAAACAAGATAAAATGGAAAAAGATATCAATAACATCGTAGATAAGAACAATTTAAAGAGGTAAACTTCTTCTAAAACAACCTGTAATGCGTCAATGCTTAACCTTATCTAATATTCGAATAGTTATTTAAATATAATTTGATAAGAATGAAATATAGTTATAAACCACAAGGCGTATGTTCTAGGGAGTTTATTTTTGAAATAGAAGGAGATAAAGTTCTTTCTTTTCAATCTATCGGAGGATGTCCGGGAAACCTTTTAGGAATCGCCTCTTTACTTAAAGGAATGAATATCGACGAAATTATCGCTAAATTCACAAATGTTAAATGTGGAACAAAAGAAACTTCTTGTCCCGATCAAATCGCTAAGGCATTAAAAAGTTACAAAGAGAGTAAGAAATAGTAATATTTGAAGATAAAGTTAACAATGAGATTATTAACTATTTAATTCTCTTCTTTTAATAAAAGGAATAGAATATTATTTTTTAATTTGAGAAGTGATAGTAGCAGGTTCTTGTTCAGTTTTAAATAAGTAGGTACTAACTAATGAACTTAATAAAGCACCAACCAAAGGAGCAGATATGAATAATCATAAACAAGAAGCAGCATAAGTTCTGTGGTTAAGTAATTCAATCATAGCAGGACCAAAAGAACGAGCAGGGTTAACAGAAGTTCCATCTAAAGGAACGCCAATGATGTGAACTAATGCAAGAGTTAATCCAATAATTAATCCTACACTTCCACCCATAGCAGAAGCTTTCTTAGAAGTCACTACAAGGACAATAAGAACAAAGATGAAAGTCAAAAATACTTCTAAAATAAAAGCACCTACTCAATCAATAGGGGCAAGGATATGTTTATTATCGAAAAGGTTAGCGGCATAACTAGCAGGTTCGGAAAAAGAAGTAGTTTTATGAATTCCTCAAATTAATAAAGCTCCTAAAAAAGCTCCGATAAGTTGAGAAATAACATAAATAATGAAATCGAAAAGTTTAATTCTTTTATTTAAAAGCATCGCGAAAGAAACAGCTGGGTTAATGTGACAACCAGAGATTTTACAAACAAGATAGAAAGCCGCAATAAATCCTAATCCAAAGCCTAATGAAACTGGAAGATAGTTAGCAGAAACGAAAGCTCCAAAAATAACAGAACCGCACCCAAAAAACACAAGAACCAATGTTCCTAAAATTTCACCAAAAGCTTTTTTATAAGTTATTTTATCACGAATTCCAGAACAAAAGCTAGTCATGCAAGATTTAAAAGCCATTTTATTTAATTATATGTAGGAATAGAAAATTGTGAAGAACTGATGAAGTAACATACATTTGGGAAAAGAATGTAATTAAGATTAAACTTTATTTTGAATGAGTTTATACAACCAACTAATGCCATCAAAGTTCTAAACAAAAAAATGATTAGATTTCATTGCATAGAGGTTATAATTTTAGTATGAAAATTATCCCTCATAACAAAGAATTATTACTAAAACATTGGTTGTTTAAAAAAGGGAATATCGTTTTCATTCACGGCTTTTCTTCTACATATTACAAATCAATAGAATTCTTGTTTTCTTTATTTAAAAAAGGATACAATGTTTATGCATTTGACTTACCCAATCACGGAATGAATAATGACTACGATAAACAAATGAGCGTAGAAGAATATGTAAATTGAATCAAAGAAAAGATAAAAAAAATAGGATTAAAAAGATTTGTTTTGATCGGACATTCTATGGGGGGAGGAATTGCTTCTTTTATCGCGAATGAGTTTGATAAGATTAGTAAATTGGTTTTACTTGATCCTTTTAATTTTGGATACGCATCTTCTCACCGTAAGTTGTTTGTTCTTGCTTTAAGCGTTGCAAAGCCTTTTCCTGCCGCTGTAAGCCCTTTATTAGTTAAAAATCCCGAAGTCCCTAGTTTTGATCCAAGAGTTCTTTTGCTTTCAATGTATAAGGAATCTTTTTTAGACGAAATGAATCAGAATGTGAAAAAAAATAACAAACCAACCTTAATTATTTTTGGTGAGAAAGATGATGTTATTAACCCTGTTTTATCTACTAATTATTTCAATGAGGTTTGTTATGATAAAAAGTGTGTGATTAAAATAATGAAAAATCAAAAACATAGTCCTCATGTGTATGCAGTTAATGAAACTTTAAATATAGTTCTTTCTTTCATCAAACATGGAAAATAATATCTTCACTTTTTTAAAAAAATATGGAATCGTAAGTAAGAATAAGGTTTATTTGCAAGCTCTTATTCATTCTTCTTACGGAAAGATAAATAAGGTGGAAGATTACGAGAAACTAGAATTATTAGGGGATGCTGTGATTGAATTAAGTGTAAGTAATTATCTTTATCAAAATTCTAAGAATAAAAGTGTTGGAGAGATAAGTAAGGAAAGAATGTTAATCACCCAAGGTTCCACCGAGGCTTCTTGTTTTAAAAGTTTTAATATTCAAAATTTAATTCTCGTATCAAATATTCCTTCCTTGAATATCCCGGACAGTATTTTAGAAGATGTTTACGAGTCAATTATTGGGGCGATATACATAGACAAAGGTTTCAAAGAGGCAGATGTTTTTATTAAAAAGACATTATTAAAATTCTATCAAACGAATACAAATAATGTTAAAGAAGATTTTAAAACCAAACTCCAAGAATTAAGTTTTAAGAAGTTTAAATTATTACCCATTTATAAAGCAAAAAGGATTGAGGACAAATATGAAGTAGAATTATGAATCGGAAAAACAAAATACACAACCTCTTCCAACAAGAGCAAAAAGGAAGCGGAAAAAGAGACAGCGGAGAATGTTTTTAAAATATTGGACGAAAAAAAGAAATAGAGGAATAGGAATAACGAAAGAAGTTTTGTTGTTTTAGAGCAAACTATTCAATATTGATTTTTTGAGTAGCGGCAGCTTCGATTTTTTGTTCTCCATCTAATTCTTCTTCAACTCCTAAAACTCCAGATTTAAACATAGTAACAGATTTAATTTTTTCGCCTTCCGCAATATTCATTAGTTTAACCCCTTGAGCATTTCTTCCAGTTTCTCGTACACTAGATAAAAGGAATCGAATAATTTTCCCTTTGGTAGTAATCATTAAAATATCTTCATCCCCTTTAACAGCCCCAGTAAAGACAAGTTTACCAGTTTTTTCAGTTACTTTTAAAGCTTTTACTCCCTTAGAATTTCTTCTTGTTTTTCTATAATCTTCCACTGGACTTATTTTTCCTAAACCTTTGGCTCCAATAGAGAAGATGAAATCACCTTGAGAAGAAGAACTTAATCCGACAACTGTATCTTTTTTCTCCATATCAATTCCATTAACTCCGGCGGCGCTTCTTCCCATTGTTCTTACTTGGATTTGTTCATTTCCCAATTCATCAGTTCTAACAATATCGAATCGAACAAGTTGACCATTAGAAGAACCAATGTATACTTCTTCGTTATTGTTTACCGGAACAACATTGAATAATTTATCACCTTCTTTTAAAGTGATGGCAATTTTTCCTCCTTTATTAATACTTGTGAATTCTTCTAGTGAGGTTCTTTTTACAATACCACTTGTGGTACAGAAGAATAAGCTTTGTTTTTGTAATTCCTCAAGAGGTTGGTTTAAATTGATTGGAAGGATTGTTAATATACTTTCATCTTTTTCGATATTAATAACATTGATAGCGGGGATTCCTTTAACAGTTCGATCTCCTAATGGAACTTGGTGACCTCTTATCTTGTATACCTTACCAAAATCAGAGAACAATAAAAGATCAGTGTGGGTATTGGCAGTAATTATTTTTTCAACATTATCATCTTCATGAGTTTTAGCTCCAATAACGCCAACTCCTCCTCTTTTTTGAGTTCGATATTCATCTACTGGAAGTCTTTTTAAATATCCTTTAGCACTCATAGTAATAAGGATATCTTCTTTTGGAATCAAATCTTCATCATCAATATCGCTTGTAATATCAGTACGAATAACAGTTCGTCGGTTATCGCCGAATCTTTTAGCGATATTGTCAAGATTAGAAAGGAAGATTTGGTTTTGACGTTCTTTTTTGTTAAGAATATCGGTCAAATCAACAATTAAAGCACGTAGTTCTGTAAGTTCATTTTCAATTCGAGTTCTTTCCATTCCAGATAAAGAACGAAGTTTCATTTCGGTAATCGCTTTCGCTTGGATTTCATCGATTTTAAATTCAGCAATTAGATTAGCAATAGCATTATCATTATCATTGGCAGCACGAATAATAGCGATAACTCTGTCAATATTTGATGCCGCAATATGCAAACCAGCAAGGATATGTTCTTTTTCGCTAGCTTTTCTTCTTTCGTAAGTAGTTTTTTTAACTAGACAATCTATTTGGTGAGCGATGTATAAGGTTAATGCTTCCTTAATGTTTAAAATTTTAGGAGTATTATCAACAAGAGCAAGCATATTTACTGGGAATGAAGTTTGTAATTGGGTAGTTTTGTAAAGTTGATTTAATAAAACTTCTGGAACAACATCTTTTTTTGTTTCAATACAGATTTTTAAACCATCTTTGTTTGAGAAATCTTGGATGTCAGCAATTCCTTCAATAATTTTATCTTTGACTAATTGAACAATTTTGTCGATTAAAGCACCTTTTGCAACCATGTATGGAAGTTGACGAATAATAATTGTTGATTTACCATTATCGTTGTATTCGATATCTATTTTACTACGAACTGTAACACTTCCTCTGCCTGTATGGAAATAGTTATGAATTCCTTCAATTCCGATAATTTCAGCGCCTGTTGGAAAATCAGGTCCTTTTAAAACTTCCATAATTTGACTAATAGAAGCTTCTGGGTTATTAACAAGAATATGAACAGCATCAATTAGTTCGTTAAGATTGTGGGGAGGAATATTAGTTGCCATACCAACAGCAATACCAGTAGAACCATTTGCTAACATATTTGGAATAATTGATGTTAAAACTTCTGGTTCTTTTTCACTTCCATCATAGTTATCAACTCATCCTACTGTATCTTTTTCGATATCTTCAAGAATAAGTTCACCAATCTTACTTAAACGAGCTTCGGTATATCGCATTGCCGCTGGTTCATCATCAGTAGATCCGAAGTTACCGTGTCCATCAATAAGAGGGTAACGCATTGAAAAATCTTGTGCCATACGCGCCATAGTTTCATATGCAGCAGAATCTCCATGAGGGTGGAATTTACCAATAACCTCTCCTACAATTCGGGCTGATTTTTTATGAGGTTTGTTACTGAATAATCCGAGAACATAAGCGGCGAATAAAACTCTTCGGTGAACTGGCTTTAATCCATCACGAACATCAGGCAATGCTCGAGCAACAATAACACTCATTGCATATTCTAAAAATGAACGTTGTAATTCTTGAGAAATTGGTTGATCTAATACCTTGGTTTTTTCTAAATCTCCACGGATTTGTGTTACATCATTTTTAGCCATAAAAGTTGTTATATATATTATATTAATATATAATTTTGTTGATGTCGTATAATTTCGTTCAAATTAGCAATCTAGATTCAAAAAAATCATGAATTCAGGGTTTTGTTCAATTTATTAGAAATAAACAGAATATTTGTTTTATTATTGTTAAGGATATATCAGGACCAATCCAAGTAACTATAAACAAAGTAAAAAATAAAAAATTTAACTCATTAGTTGATAGTTTAACACATGGTTCTGTCATTTCCTTATTTGGTAAAAAAATCACAAACAAAAACGTTAATTTAAATCAATGTGAATTTATTCCTGAAAAAATCATTTGTGAATCCTTGGCCGCGACTTTAAGTCCTGTTGATGAAAAGAGTTTAATTGACCAAAGAATAGATTATCGTTGACTTGACTTACGTAGCGAAAGAAATCAATTAATCTTTATTGTTCAAACCAAAATGTCTCAATTACTCCGTGAATGATGTGGTTTTAATAATTTTATCGAGATTCACCCGCCTGAATTAATTGCTACTGCCAGTGAAAGCGGAAGTGATGTTTTTGAAATCTCTAACTATTTCGGAAAAAAAGCATATTTAGCTCAATCTCCGCAATTTTATAAACAAATGGCTATAAGTTCTGGCTTTGAAAGAGTTTTCGCTTGCGGTCCAGTTTTCCGTGCTGAAAAATCACTAACAAGAAAACATGCTACTGAATTTACAGGATTTGATCTTGAACTTATTAATGTTTATTCACGATTTGATGTTATGTTGCAAGAAGAGTCTATGTTAAAATACGTACTTGGCAAACTAATTCCTTTATTCGGTAAAAAGATTAAAAACGAATTTGAAAAAACTTATATTGAACAATTAAGAACTGATTATTTATTAATTTTAAACAAACACAAAAATAAACAATTAGCAGAAGATGTTAAATGATTAATCGAAAATATAAAAATCGAACAATTGCCTAAACCAAACCTAGTTACCATTAAAACAAATAATAAAAAAAGTGGTTACAAAGGAACATTCCCAGTTATGAAATTAGCAGACATATATGATGAACTTGAAAAAAAATACGATTACAAAGTTGATAAAAGCGAAAAGGGAGATATCAATAGTGAAGGGGAAAAATTAGTTTATCTTTTAGCAATGAAAAAATTTAATTCTGAGTTTATGTTTATTGATGGATATAGCAAAGAAAACAGACCATTCTATCATTCTAGAGACGAAAAAGGTGAACCTGATGGATTTGATTTAATTTGAAGAGGAGTTGAAATAACAAGTGGAGCTAAAAGAGAACACCGTTACGAAGTTTTAAAAGAACAAGCAAAAGAAAAAGGATTAAGTAAAGATGTTGATTTTTATCTAGACTTTTTTAAATGAGGTTGTCCTCCTCATGGTGGTTTCGGAATTGGTTTAGACAGGGTTACTATGCTTCTTTTTAATATTTCTATTTCTGAGGCTCAATTTGTAGCAAGAACTCCTAGTCGATTAACACCTTAAATATAATATTTTTATACCAATTGCAGATATAGTTCAGTGGTAGAACACGACCTTGCCAAGGTCGTTATGTGAGTTCGATTCTCATTATCTGCTCCAATTCCATTTTTCACTTTCGAATATAACATATATATCACACGAATAAATAATTAAATAAGCTATGGCATATGTAATAAAAAGAAAAAACAAAATTATGATAACAGAACAGCGATTCGCTAGAGAAGGAGTTAATGCTTTTGTTACTTTAAAATTATCTGTGCCAAAAGAACTATATGAAAGTGGAGAATATTTAAATGATCCGAAAAAACTTTTTGATTATATAGTCGAAAATTACGATTAGAAATAAAGAAATGTTTTAATCAGAGGATTATACAAATTCTTCTTTTTAATTAAAAGGTAAATAGATACTTATTGTGTTTTTCCCTTTTCTTATCACTCATTAATTTCAATTGCATCCTCTTTTCAATCAATATAAACTTCTCAACGTTCCTTGCAAAGAAGTTGATTAATATATTTGTGGAATTATTTAAATCTCGTAACGATCATAAATGAAAAAGCGATACAACTTTCGTATCGTCCCTTTGTTCCTTCTTTAGGATAATATCACCCATCAGAATCAAGTTGCATACGATTAGATTTAATTAATGTATCCAATAACTCAGTAAACATATATTTATCATTTTTATCTTCGATATTTTGAACCTCTAAATAAACCCCGTAGTCTTTGTTTAACTCCATACCACAATTATATTTGTAGTTTTTTAAAATGTTAACTACTTGGTTAGAACTTGTCTTTCTTATCATTTTCATTCTCTTGCCTTTTTGATGATTTAATAATTCCTTTTTTGCTTTTTCATTCATTGTTTTTATATGATAAACCTGTAGATTATTTTTTGTAAAATCTCTTCGTCAATGCTTCCGATATTTTTATAAACAATTAAGAAGCGGAGTTTTGTTCTGGTCTTACTTTTTTAGGAATTATTTTAGAAGGAAGAGGAATTAATTCAACAGAACCACCGGCACCTTCAATAGATTTTTTAGCACCTTCAGTTATTTTGTTAACTTTTAAAGAGTAAGCTTTGGTTATTTTAACATTATCAGAACCGATTATTTTGATGGGAAGTTTGTTTTTTTTAATTAATTTAGCTTCTTCTAAAGTTTTTCGAGAAACTTCATTAGAAGAAATTTTAACTAAATCTTTAATATTGATAACATTGTAGTGAGTTGCAAAGTTTTTATTATTGAAACCATATTTACCAACACGGATGTATAAAGGAGTTTGACCACCTTCAAAACCGATACGAACGTTAACTGTACTTCTTTGTCCTTGTCCTTTATTTCCTTTAAAACCACGAATAGAACCTGAACCAGGACCACGTCCAGCTATTTTTTGTTTGTGGCCTCTAGAACCTGTTTTGTATTTTAAATTATTAAGTTTAATCATTATTTTTTAGCCTCCTTTGACACTTTAGCTTCTTCAATAGAAACAGATTTATAACCACCGTGGTAAAGCTTGTTAAGAAGAGGTTTGATATCTTCAGGTTCACCTTTATTTCCAGCAGAGCCAAATCGGTTTCGCGCAATTTCTTCGTGAGATTTAATGTTTTGTAAAGCTTCGATTGTAGTTTTAGCAACGTTGATTGGATTAGAAGAACCGATTAATTTACAACAAGCGTCCTTAAATCCTGCAAGAGAAAGGATAACACGAACAACACCACCGGCAACGATACCAGAACCGATAGGAGCGGTTTTAATTAGAAGCTTAACAGCACCATTACTTGCATTAACATCGTGGTACAATCCACCGTTTTGTTTAATAAGAACGAATTTTAAATTCTTTTTAGCTTCATCGGTAGCTTTTTTTGTTGCAACACTAACTTCAACAGATTTTCCAAGACCATATCCAACTCGACCTTTTTTATCTCCAGCGATTACTAAAGCACTGAATCGACCTTTTCTTCCACCTTTAGTGGTTTTGTTAATTCTTTTAGTCATAACAACCTTTGTTTCAATATCGCTAGGTTTTTTTATATTATTGATTGCCATATTCTAGAAAATTAGTCCTTTCGCTCTAGCAGAATCTGCAAGGTTTTTGATTTGTCCATGATATTTACTTCCGGTTCTATCAAAAACAACTTCAGTAACTCCGTTAGCGATTGCTTTTTCAGCGATTTTTTCTCCGATTATTTTAGCAACTTCGATATTTGCTTGTTTTTTTAATTGAACAGAATTTACAGCAGCAATAACTTTTTGTGTAACATCATCGAATACTTGAGCGAAAAGGTTAGCATTAGTTTTAGTAACAATAAGACGAGGTTTTGTGTTGTTTTCTCTTTTAAAACGATTTAACAATCTAATATGTCTTGCTGTTTTTCTTTCAGAACGGTTTATATTTACTTTTTTCATATTTAAATTATATTAAACTATTTAGTTTTTTTGCCTCCTTCAGCAGTTTTTCCAACTTTACGAACAATAATTTCATCATGATACATAATTCCTTTTCCTTTATAAGGTTCTGGTCGACGAATATCGCGAATCTTAGCGGCGAATTGTCCTACAACTTGTTTGTTGTATCCGTTAATAATGATTTCAACAGGAGTAGGAGTGGAAACCTTTAATTGTTTAGGGACTTCGATTCTTCTAGGACCGCTTCCAGAATATCCAGCATGAACTTCTAAAATACCACCACTATAAATAGCTTTATATCCAACTCCAACGATTTTTAATTTTTTTGTAAAACCGATAGTAACACCTTTGATTGCATTAGCAAAATTAGAAGCAACTGTTCCTTGCATTACGTTACTAATAGTTTCATTATTTTTTCTTTTAATTTCAATGCCTTCTTCTGTTTTTACAACTTCTAGTAAGTTTTTAGGATAAGAAACTGTAAGTTCTCCCAAATTGCCTTTAACAATGATAGAATCGGAATTAATGGTAGCAGTTGTTCCTGGTGGTAATGAGAATGGCTTATTTCCTTTTCTACTCATGTTGTTTACCTCCTTTTTTTTCCATTGATGGTTTTGCTGTAGGGTAGTTTTGTTTATCTAGTCCTTTATCTAATATTTGTCCTCTATTTAATCAAACTTTAACTCCGATGATTCCTTTAACTGTAAGTGCTTCTTCTAATGCATAGTCTAAATCGCATCTGATAGTTGAAAGAGGGATTAATCCTTCACTATATCCTTCGCTACGAGCCATATCAACTCCATTTAATCTTCCAGAAAGTTTAGTTCGAATTCCTAGGATTTTTGATTTCATAGCTTGTTGAATAACATTTTTTTGAGCAACACGGAAAGGAATACGGTTTTCGATGTCGTCAGCAATCTTTCGAGCAATGATACGAGCAGATCAATATTGGTTTAAAAATTCGATTGCAATGATGTTTACTTTGTATTCTTTTCCGATTAGTTTATTAACAAAAAGGATAGTTTCATTTTTCTTTTGTTCATCATTTATATAAGAAACATTAACACAACGAACAAAAATAGTGATTTCAGGTTTTTTTTCTTTATCAAAAGAATTCATAGAAGTTAGTCTTTCGATTTCAACTTTATCAATTAGGGCATCATGAAAATTTTTAAGAATATAAAGACGAATTTTTTTATCTTCAACAGACATTTTCGCAATAGATTTACCGTCTTTAGCAGTTCAACGAGACATTCAATTTTTATTTATACCTATTCTGTATGTGTTTGGATTGGTTTTTTGACTCATATTATAATTATATAGAAAAAAGGGGTATAACTAGATTTGAGTCCTGAAAACCAGAACACACCTTTTTTATAGTTTGAGGGTGTACGGTTTTAGTGTTTGTTCTTCTTTCTTTAGAAATATCAATATCTATTGTGTCTGTGTTTATTCATCTACTTGAAGCTAAAATAAACAAACTAGTAAACAAAAAAATAAGATTAAAAGAAGAATTATCTTGTTCTAATATTTGCAGCGTAACCAACACTAGCAGTAAGAGGTTTTTCCGGAGTTTTTTGATTAGCGAGAATACGGTTTCTTTCTTCGTTGGCTTTGGTTAATTTTCAATTAGATATCTCATCGTCAGTGCGGATATTTAGAAAAACTTGAACTCTCTCAAAGAAACCTAGTTTAGCTTTTTGTCTTATTTCAGGAGTAACAGGAGGAATCGGAGGGGCGGCAGGTTTGGCAATAACAATAACAGGAGAAGTTCGATCAACACCATTTGCGGTCGCGAAATTAAATCTTTGATCATTAGCAGCCTCAGGAGGAACTACAGCAGGAAGAGGATTAATAGGATCAATAAGCCTTGGAAGAAGATTACGTTCTTGTGTGCTGTGCAATTCAAGATATTCCAATACATCTTTTTCTGATGCGACCTCTCCTTTTTTGAAAAGATATAAAGGTTGGTCTTCAACTCTTGCTCCGGTAGCATCAAATGCGTTAGGGTTACGAACATCTTGATCATAAACAATTAAATCACCAGCTTTGTGAACTACTAATCCACGTTCATCTAAAACATCCTGTGCATAATGATATTCTAGTTTTGGACTTCCTTTATGATGCAATATACTATCTGGAGCAGCACCTAATCTAGTATCTTGAATATCTCGATCATATAAAGGAGGTGTAATTTGATTAACATAACGTTGAATTTTATCTTCCTGATTTCGAATCAACGCATCTAATTGAGGTCCGTCAGCGGTTCCAACACCATGTTTTTTTTTAAAAGATTTTAAAGTTTCTAGTCATCGTTTTTCACTCTTTATTTTAGCTTCGATTACTGCTGCTTTTGATGCGGCCCTACGATATGCAGATAAACTTTTGATTTGAGAACCAAGTTCATCAACAACTCCTGTTGCTTTTTCGTTAGTTGTGCTTTTTTGTAATGATGCTCCAATTTTTGCAGCAGAGTGGTTTGTGGAAGCGTTTGCAGTAGAAGTTTCTAATGCTAAAGCTAATTTATCTTGGTAACGTCTTGTAGCTTCTTTTAGTTTTCTTTGAATAGTTTCAGCATCGTCAGCATCAGTAATATATTTCATCGCATCTTGTAAAACGATAGCTTTAATTCGAGTGCTTAATGGTAATGGTACCGCAGGATTATTATCTTCTTGGTTAGCCAATAAATCCAATTGACCTTGAAGTCCTGCTTTGTTTTGTCTATCGGCAGCAAGTGCGTTAAATTCTTGAACTAAAACATATGTTGGCTCAGCAGCAACAGCAGGTGGAATTATCGGAGCATTAGTAGTAAGAATATTTTGATAAAAAAATTTATTAAAGTTAACATCACTTATAATTTTGCTTTCTTTAACAGGATCTTTAACTTCATCAATAATTTCTGTAATAGTAATCATGATATCGCTTAAAGTGGCAGTATTAGGATTAATGGAAGAACGAATTTGATTAATAATAGCGAATTTTTCTAAATCAGAAAGACTAGCATCTGCATCTATTCTAGCAATAACTTCATTACATAAAGTGGAGTGGGGTGGAACTATTGTACGAATAGTACCATCATCTTCTTGGATTCTTCTAGCAAGATCTTGTAATCTAGCTGAAATTCTGTTTCTTGTTTGACATTCATCTTTTTTAAATTGATAAGCCATATTGACACTTAAAGTATCAATTCCGGTTTCTGAATCTGCGGAGTCGATAAGAGTAATAAATTTCTTAGTTTCGGATTTGTTGAAAGGGTCAGAAAGATAACCATAATAATCAATAAAAGATTTGTATTCATCAACTAAGGGGTTGTGAACAATTCTTGTTGCTTCCTCTTTGACTAATTCTGTTAAAGACTTTTTATCATCTTCTGTTAATTGCATATCATCAGTAAAAGGTCTATGTATTAGTGGGGCGGTTGGATCTGCAAGATCTTGGATCATTTGATTTTCAATAGTATCTTTAATTTTATCACGAATAGCTTTAAAGAAGGAATTGGCACTAAAAGAATCTTCAACTTCATAAAATGATAAGTGTTCTGGGTTTGCTGGTTTTGTTGGGTCTAATGAGATATAAAGACTGCTAATTTCTCAAGAGTCAATAATAAAACTTAAACGACGAATTTCATCATCATTTAAACTTTTTATGAATTTTACGAACTTTTCCTGGTTTCTTTGATTTGCAGCTGCATCTGTGTGTTGGGAATTAAATAAGGCAGAGATGTCAAATTCTGCAGCAAATCGTTGAAGTTGTTCTTGTGTTGGATCGGTGTCTGGATGAGCATGTCGGTGTGTTCGAAGAAATACATCTCTAAGAAATTCATTGTATTGTTTTCTTGTGACTACTAACATATTAATAGTATACTAAAATATTAATTTTTTTGGTTCTTTTATAATTTAACCATGGCGTTTATGGCGAAGCTGGTTAACGCACTTGATTGTGAATCAAGCACTCTTCGGTTCAAGTCCGAATAGACGCCCCATTAAATATAATTTTTTTTATGAACGATAAAATTCAAAAACTGCGTGGAGTTGAAGATGTTTTTGGAAGTTTAGCTATCGAATGAAAACAGTTGGAAGATGTTGTTTTTTCTGAATTGAATAAAGCAGAATATTCTTTGGTAAAAGTTCCTGTTATTGAAATGGTTGATGTTTTTCATCGAAGTAATGAGAATGCCGATATCGTGATGAAAGAGTTTTATGATTTCAAAGATAAAGGTGGAAGACATATCGCACTTCGTCCAGAACTTACAGCCCCTTTAATCAGAGCGATTGTAGAGAATAAGTTAATCGACACATCCCCTCTTCCTTTAAGGATATATTCATATGGTCCCGTTTTTCGTTATGAGAATCCTCAAAGTGGTAGGAAAAGACAGTTTAATCAGTTTGATATTGAAATAATTGCTTCCAACTCTATTTATGATGATATTGATTGTATTTTATTCGCTTGTAAGGTTTACGACAGAATTGGTTTTAAAGGAAAATATTTTGTGGAATTAAATTATTTAGGTAACAGTGATTCTATTAAGAAATATACAAATGTTTTAAAGGAATATCTAACCCCTTTTAAAGATAAATTGAGTGAACTTTCTCAAACAAGATTAATGAAAAACCCTTTAAGAATTTTGGATGATAAGATTGATGGTGAATTAGATTTTGTTAAAAAAGCACCCAAGATTATTGATTTTTTATCTAAAGAAGACAATGAAGAGTTTTTAAAAATTCAAGAAAAATTGAAAGAGTTGAAGATCCCTTTTAAAATAGATTACAATATGGTTCGGGGATTGGATTATTATACAAACACTGTTTTTGAATTTAAAATTGATGGTTACAGTTCCATTGGAGCCGGGGGAAGATATGCAAAGATGGTACAAGAGTTTGGCGGGGATGATGTTAGTTGCGTTGGATTAGCTTTTTCTCCTGAAAGAATTTTAACAGTACTTCACGAAATGAAAAACGAAACTTTATTAAACAATAGTAAAGAAAAAAAGATCGTTGTTTCATGTAGACAAAAAGAGTTTGATTTCGAAGTTTTAAAATTAGTAGAAATGTTGAGAGAAAACGATATTGCTTGTTATGGGAAATACGAAATTGATAAGGCCGCAAAAATCTTTAATTATGCCGAAAAAGCAAATTGTGACATTCTTGTTTTATTCGGAAAAAAAGAGTTAGAACAAAATATGGTTCAAATTATCGAAATGAAAACAAAAAAAGAATCTTTCGTTAAAAAAGAAGAATTAGTTGAGTTTTTAAAAAGAATATAAAAAAATTTCGCGCGCGATAAGGTTAATTATTATATAATTTATTAATCATATGCACCAGGAGTTTTTGACTTTTTTAGCCAATAGCTTTGATACAAATTCAATCTATTATTTCATCGGAACTTTCTTTCTTCTTCTTCTTTGTAATTTTTGTGCCGGAAGCGAAACCGCGATTACATCAGTTCCAATTTATAAATGAGAATTAGTAAATAATGATAAAAAAACAATCTGATATAAACCGGTTCGTTTTTTATTGCAGAATTATCAAATGACTCTTTCCACTACATTGATTGGGAATACCATAGGTAGTATTTTCTGCTCCTTGTGCTTTGCGAACGCGATGGAAAAAGCAACAGGGTTAGGGGAAAGTTCTTCCTTCTTTTTTGAAATAATTCTTTCTCTTATTGTTTTGGTCGCTTGTGAATATATTCCTAAATCATTAGCAAAAAAACACGGTGTTGCTTGATTAAGATTCTTTGCTCCTTTACTTCTTTCATTATTCTATCTTTTCTACCCTATTTCTTGAGTTTTAAACAAGATTTTTAAGGCCGAACACGGAATTACCGCTAATGAGAAAGAGGTGGAACAGTTAATTACAACAATCGAAAATGAAGGAGTTATTGAAAAAGAGGAAGCAGAACTTGTGCACAATGCCTTATCCTTCGACGAAACAGAAATTAAGAACATTATGAAAAAGATCGAGAATGTTAAATATATTCGTTCTGATATGAAAGATGAGGAGGTAATTAATTATTTACTACAATATCAACACACAAGAATTCCAGTTTATGATACTTCAAAAAATGCTTTTATTGGCTATTTGCTTACCATCGATATTTTAGGCAGTGTTATTTCTTCCCAAAATAAGAATATTGATTGTTTTAAACATTTAAAGTTTATTCATGAAATTGAGGAGAACGAAACTCTTAATTATGCTTTAAAATTGATGCAAAGAACCTTCCAACCTTTCCTTTCTGTTATAAATAAGAAAAAAGAGACTATTGGAATTTTAACATCTGAACAGATTTCTGAAGCAATAGTAGGCGAGATATACAACGAATACGATAAACTAAACGATTATCGATATATTAACGATTTCACTTATCTTGTTAACGGAAATTTTAATGCCTCAGAGTTTTTCAAGAAAGCTTTTGAAATCGTTATTGAGGATAAACAAATAACTTTTGATGGATATGTTAAATCTATTTTTAAATTCGACAATGAAGCTAATGTTACAAATATATTTAAGAACGATAATTTTGAAGTATTAATTCTTAAAAAATATGATGGAGTTTTTGATTATGAGATTAAAAATCTGAAATAAAGATAAGTTGGTTAGGTGAAACAAATATTGTATATTACAAAACCAAGCAGAATCGAAATGCAAATGAACTACGTTATTATTAACACTAACAAAACAACAAAAATGTTTGCAGAAAATATTTCATTAATCATTATCGATAGTGATCAATCTGTAATAACAACTCATGCCATTAATTTTCTTGCCTCGAATGGAATTATGATTATCTATTGTGATAACAAACATCTGCCAAATGCTTATTCGTTAGGTTACAATACAAATTGCGATGCACCGAAAAATTTAATGATTCAAGTTCAGTGGAAAGATAAAATCAAAGCCGCTTTATGAACCAATATTATTAAAAATAAAATAACGAACCAAACAAATGTTTTAAAAGATTGAAAAAAGATGGAATATTTGAAAGAGATTAAAAATCACTTAGAAGAAATTGAATTTGACGATAAAACAAACAAAGAAGGAAGTGTTGCGAGACTTTATTTTTCATCCTTATTTAACGAAGGGTTCAATAGAAATGATGCAGATAATGTTTTCAATAAATGTTTAGATTATCTCTACACTGTTTTAACAGCTATTTTTGCAAGAACAATTGCCATATACGGCTACAATAATCAATTAGGAATAAAGCATTGCAATACTTTTAATTTTTGGAATTTAGCTTGTGACTTTATCGAACCGTTCCGACCTATTGTTGATGATTACATTTTAACAAATAAAATTGAAGAATTTGATAAAAAGAGATTATTGAATTTTGTTCGATGTCAAGTTAAATGAAAAGATAAATGATACAATATACAGAATGCGATATATCTTTATGTTGGTGAACTTTTAAATTTTTTAAACGAGAAAAGTGTAAAGTTTTTTTCAATATTGGAATATGATACGCAAATTGACGAAAAATATAATGTTTCTTGTGAGAAACAAACAGAATAGATACATGAGATTAATAGTTAATTTTGATTTACCAACAACCGATAAAGCTTGCAGAAAAGATTATCGAAAATTTAGAACATTATTAATCGAAAGAGGTTACATAATGAACCAATTTTCATATTACAGTTTATTATGTGCTGATATGAAAAGAGCAATTCGGGAAAAAGAATTTTTATCCGGAAACAAACCAAGTTCAGGTAATATTCAAGTTCTAATTATTAGTGAACAAGAATTCGCTAACATAAGCTATATTTTAGGAGAAAAACAAGAACATGTTATCGATTCTTCAGACACAATAATATATGTATAAACTATTTTACGAACAATGAGAAAAACCTTTTGAAATTCACACTAATACAATAAATGAAATATCTTTTGAAAAAAGAGAAAGTTTTAATGAATTCATAAACATCATACTTGATAGTGAAAATGAATTAAAGTTGCAAAATATGTCAACGTGCGGTTTTCATAAATTTAAAGATATTGTAATAATAATCAATGATATTTTTAATATTGACGTGTCTAGTGATAAAACCTTAATTTCAAATCTCTATAAACAAATAGTCAACAAAGGTTATGAACAAAGCAATATCAAAAAATACGAAAAAATCAATACTCATATTTGCGAATATTTATCTGAGTTATTACAACAATTTCCAGTGCCTTTAACTTTTGATGAAAGTCTAGATCTTAGTAGTGTTTTAAAAGCTATGTCTGTTCGTTTTAATTATTTATGTGAAGATATATTAACGACCTTGTTTAGTTATATCGATTTATTACATAATCTATCAAAAATTAAGATAGTATTTTTTCCTTATTTAAAATTATCTTTATCTTCTGAACAAATATTTGAATTAGTGAAATATGCACACACGAAAAATATTGTTATTGTAATTTTTTCTTTTAAATTTTCTTCCAATAATTCTGAAAAACCTGAAATTGAAAATGCCAAACAAAATCAAATTAGTGTTTCAATAACTTCGAATACAAGAAATATTTATGCTGACAATTCTCAAACTGATAGTAGAAATGAACTTGACGATATTTTTTATATATAATTTTTTCATAACTATTTGTGCCCGTAGTTATTAGCGACATTATTTTTAAATTAATAGTGTTGCTATAATAGGACACTCTCAAACTTCAAAATCGCAATCAATATCGTCATGTTTGTTTGAGAGTGTTGCTATAATAGGACACTCTCAAACTTGGTTCCTTTGATTACTCCATGTCTTCCTGTTTGAGAGTGTTGCTATAATAGGACACTCTCAAACTATTTTTAGTAAAATCTAACTGAACGACATGTTTGAGAGTGTTGCTATAATAGGACACTCTCAAACCTATAGAAAGCGAGAGAGTCTCCTAATAGCAATGCAAAGTTCAAATTAGGTTCTAAACCGATAAGTAAAAACC
>JAITDD010000043.1 GCA_031282725.1 Mycoplasmataceae bacterium | reverse complement strand
TAAATGAAAATCTTTTTCCGCCGTTTCTCCTTTTCCGTCATTCACTGTTAATTTGTAAGTTTTAAAATTACCTTGTTCATCTGCTTCGCTAATTGGAGTTCCTGAAATCTTCCCTTGTCCTTCATCAAAATTCAATCCTAAAGGAAGAGATGGAGAAATGGAAAATTCTGGTTTTTCAATATAGCTTCCATCCTTATATTTAACAGAAAAGGCAAAAGGTTCTATAGCTTCATTTAATTTTAAATCAAGATTGTTAATATTTCCGATTTCGATTCTTTTATCTTGTTTTGGACTTGAAGAACAGTTTTTTAATAAAAGGATTAAGGCGACAACTCCACCAGCAACTAAAACCCCGGCTGTTGTTATTTGGATGATTCTTTTAGTTTTTTTGTCCATACTTTAAAGAAGTATTAGGATGTGTTTTAGAGATAAGAGAGAGAGAGAGAGAGAGAGAGCAGAATTTTTCAATAACATATTAAATATCGATATTCTTCACAAACTTAGCGTTCTTAACAATAAAATCTTTTCTAGGAGCAACATCATCACCCATCAAGAATGAGAATTGTTGATCAGCATATGCCGCTTCGTCAATAGTAACTTGTTTTAATATTCTTTTAACAGGATCCATTGTAGTTTCTCATAATTGATCAGGATCCATTTCTCCCAAACCTTTATATCGTTGTGTTGTCATTTTAGTATATTTCTCTTCTCCATATTTCTTTTTAATTTCTTCCAATTCTTCATCACTGTAAGCATAATCACTATTTTTGGAATCAAACACTTTGTATAAAGGTGGAACTGCAGAATAGATGAAACCATTTTCTACCAATGGACGTAGATATCGGAAAAAGAATGTTAATAAAAGAATACGAATGTGAGCTCCATCAACATCGGCATCGGTCATGATGATAATGCGGTTGTATCTTGGTTTAAGGATTTTATTAAAGGTAGTATTTCCGTTTTCATCAAGAACTGGTTTTCCATCAGCATCCAAAGCTGGAACATCATGAAATTTAAATTCAGGAGCTACACCAATACCAAAGGCAGTAATCATTGAATTAATTTCTTCATTTTCAAATATTCTTTCAGTTTTTGCTTTTTCTACATTAATAATCTTTCCTCTTAAAGGTAGAATCGCTTGAAAGAAACTGTTTCGTCCCATTTTAGCAGAACCACCAGCTGAGTTTCCCTCAACAAGATAGATTTCACAAACAGAAGGATCTTTGCAAGAACAGTCTGAAAGTTTTCCCGGCATAGAACCAGAGTCAAAAGGTGATTTTCTTCTTGTTGCTTCTCTAGCTTCTTGGGCTTTAATTCGGGCTTGTTTAGCGAAAACGATTTTTTTGATAATATCTTCCGCTTCTTTCGGATTCTCTAATAAATATTTTTCAAAGATTTCAGAAGTGATTTCATTAACAAAAGGACGCACTTCTGTATTTCCTAATTCTCCCTTAGTTTGCCCTTTATATTGCGGTTCTGGGTGCTTTATTGAAATAATAGCGGTTAAACCTTCCACAACATCATCTTTGGTTATTTTGTCATCAACTTCTTTCATAATCTTTTTTTCAATCGCATATTTATTCGTTAAACGAACTAATGCTAATCTAAACCCTTCTTCATGAGTACCACCTTCTGTTGTTGCAACATTGTTACAATAAGAGTAAATGGAAGAGGTATAGTTTTTGCTATATTGGAATGCGATTTCACAAATGATATGATATTGTTCTTCTGTTTTATTAGGAGCTTTGACATCCATTTCTTTTTTTCCATAGACAATAGTAGGAGCTAAAACATCTTTGTCGGCATTTAAATCTTTAACATATTGTCGCAAACCACCTTCAAAGTACCATTCATCTCTTGTTGGGTTAGCAGGATTTGTATATTCGTCTATTAAAACAATTTTTACTCCACTATTTAAATAGGCAGTGTTTTTTAATTTTCCAGCGATTACAGTATATTCTCATCTATTCTCTTCCATAATCTCAAAGTTAGGTTTAAATTTAATAATAGTTCCATGGGGTTTAGCATCTAATTGTTCCCCAACAGTATTCTTGGATCCATCTAAAAGAGGCATAGCGCCAGGTTGGGGTCCTTGCGGTTTGTGATATCAGTCATTTTTGTCAAATTTTAAGTAATAGATACGAGTCTCTCTATTAATTCAAACTTCAAGATATTCACTTAGAGCGTTAACAGCTTTTACTCCAACTCCATTTAATCCTCCAGAAATCTTATAAGCATTCTTATCGTATTTTCCTCCAGCATGAACTTCTGATAAAGCGATTTCCAAACCTGTTCTTTGTTTTTCATCATCTTTGGATACAGCAGTAGGGATTCCTCTTCCATCATCGTCAACAATAATAGCTCCGTCTTTGCACATTTTAACGATAACTCTAGAAGCGTACCCAGCCATACATTCATCAACCGAGTTATCAACTACTTCTCAAATTAAGTGGTGTAATGATTTTATTCCAGTACCACCAATATACATTCCAGGACGCATAGAAATCTTTGTAAGACCTCTTAATTGTTGGATTCCTGAACCACTGTTATAATCGAATGTATTTTCAATTTCGCTCATATTTATATTATAAATAAATGGCTAAAAAGATAATCAAAAATAACCTTCAATTTCTATTTAAATTTAGGGTTAATGGTCTAAATCGAGCACATTTTTAGGCTATTTTCGACCCAAATTTTGGAATGTTAAAAATAACAAAGAGAAGGAAAGAAAAAGTAATAAGATTGAGAAAATAGACTAGGTCCAAAAAGTGGAGAGAAATTTGTGATTTTTATTTGTTTGATGCATTAAATAAAAAAATATAATTTTTTTATGTTTAACGTTTTGCTTCGAACAGCTAAAAACATTGTTGATCTTACTATACGTGAAAAAATAAATTGCTTCATTTTGATTCCTATGATTATCATTGTTTTAACAGCTTTGTTAGTAATTTGAAAAAAGAATAATAAAAACATCGCTTCTTTAAAGAAAATCTATCACGATTATGATGATTTGAAACTGTATTTTTATTGATTAGATACTGGATATATCGAAAAATTCTCGTCTAACGAAAAGATAAAAAACTTCTGTAATATGATTAAAAACGAGAAAAAAGAAGGAGAAAAAAAACTTAAACAAATCAGTGATATTATTAAAATCTATTCTTTAGAAGTTCGTAATTTCCACTCAAATAAAAAACTGTTGGATATTATTAAAAAAAATTTAAAAATTATTGAAAGTTTTAGAAATAACATTGAAAAAAATATCAAAAAAATAAAAAATTCGATTATCAAAATTAATGATTTATCATTCTCGTTAATTAACATTTACAACAACTCTTTAAACTTTTACCACTTTTATCTCGCTAACAAAAACTATAAGAATGACGAGTTTAAAAAAATAATTCTAAAAATCCGTTCTACTCTTCTTGAAATTCAAAATAAAATTTCATATTCAAGAAATATTCTTTCGATTAAAGATTCATTGGGAAAAATTATTATTGATTTAAATGAATTCATCAATTGGGTTAGGTGGATATACATATATGATGAAGTTATCAAATACTTAAACATGATTATTAAAACCATCATTAACCCTTTTTTATCTTCCGCCGAAGAATCGAGTGTAATCATTCAATTAAAACAGCAAATAATTATTGGAAAAGATGCTTTAAATAAACTAGATTATTATGTTCATCAATTAGATTTTGAACAATCAAATAATTATGCATTAATCGCCCAAAGAAGTATTGAAAACTATTGGAATAAAATTAAGAACGAACAAAAAGTAGAAAAAATTATTACATATAACTTCCAATTGATTAATCAAATTTTTACTGAATTAGAAGGTAGTATTGACTCTATTTTCGAATCTTTAAATAATATAAACTCTAATTTTGACGACAATGATTCAATAATTAAAAAAAATATCTTATCTTTCAAAAATAAACTAACGTTAATAATTTCGAAATTTCAGATGTTAAAAAACTCTATTATCATTCAAGGAAATAATGCAAAGGAAGAAAATAAACAAAATATTATCAATCTTCTCGCTTTAACAAAAAGATGAATTAGTGAATGAAACGAATTCAGCAATGAAATCACTGAAAAAAATAAAAGATTTCAGCTAGTAAATGACTTATCTTGCGAAATCCAAAATACTATTGCCCACCTTAAAGGTTTGAATGGTTATAGTTTATCTTTCAACAAAAATGACGAGTTTAATCAATTGAACGTTTTGCAGAAACGAGTGGATGAGATATATGCTAATTTTTCCAATGACTATTCAAAAACAAAAAGCGAATTATTAGAGATAAAGGAAAGTTTAAACTCACTAATCAGAAAAATTAATATCGATTATGTCCTTTTCAATTTTTTACAAGCTTTATTCTTCTTCTTGAATAAATATCGATATGAAGCAAAAGAGATTAATGATACTTTAACCAATATCGAAGCCAATGTAAAAGAAAAAAATATCGAAGATTCTTTAAATGTTTTAATAGATGTGGGGCAAAAAATAAAATTATCATCAAAAATGAGTGGAGAGAAGATAAGATAATGCTATTAGGATGTTTTGTTGAAAATAATGCGAGGAGTGGTTATTTAGAAGGTGCTATAAGACAAGCGGTAGAATGTGATGCGAACTGTTTTATGTTTTACTTAGGCTCTCCTCAAACAACAATCAGAGCAGGCATTGATAAGTTTAATATTCCAGAATTTAAAAATGAATTAAAAGAAAACAAAATAGATATTGAACATGTATTTGTTCATGCTCCTTACATTATCAACCCAGCTTCAAATGACCCAAAAAAGCAAAAGTTCGCTGTTTCTTTTTTAACTGAAGAATGTTTAAGATGTGAAAAGATCGGTGTTAAATATTTAATCCTTCATCCAGGTAATGCAATTGAAAATATTGGACTTGATACCGCTATTTCCAATTGTGCAAACATTATTAACAAAATCCATAAAAAAACATCAGTTGCCATTTGCATTGAAACTATGAGCGGGAAAGGAAGTGAAATCGGAAGGGATTTTAAAGAAATAAAACGAATAATAGATTTAGTCGAAGAAAAAGATAAAATCGGAGTTTGTTTAGATACTTGTCATGTTTGAGACAGCGGATATGATTTAGGAAAGCCAGATAAGATTATCGACGAATTTGACAAAATTATTGGCCTTAACTATTTAAAAGTAATTCATGTTAACGATTCAATGAGTATAAGAGGAGCAAAAAAAGATAGACACGAAAATATTGGATACGGACAAATAGGCTACGAAAGAATTGTTAATTTCATTTATCACAAAAAACTGGAAAATATTTGTAAAATTTTGGAAACTCCGATATACTGGACAGATTTATGTTACACTTATTCTTCCGAAATCAAAAATATAAAAAGAAAAGCTTTCCACGATTGGATAAAGGTTCCTTTTTTCGAACTTCACAAGGAAGAAAAAGCCTAAATATTTAGATTATTTAAAAGTTCCACTTGTTCATTTTCAATTAACCCTTCAATAATTTCATCTAAATATCCTTGCATTATATAGTCTAGTTTGTTTAAACTTAGATTAATTCGGTGATCAGTGACACGGTTTTGTGGATAATTGTAAGTTCTTATCTTTTCGCTTCGATCTCCGGTTTTTACTTGTTCTTTTCTTGTAGAATCGATTTCGTTTTTTCTTTCAGTTTCAGCTTTTTCTCAAAGTTTAGCATATAGCATTTTCATTGCTTTTTCTCTGTTCTTAATCTGACTCTTTTCTGCATCACAAGCAACAACTACACCTGTAGGTAAATGAACAATTCTAATGGCGGATTCGGTTTTGTTAACATGCTGTCCACCAGCTCCACCACTCTTACTTGTTTCAACCTTTAAATCTTCTGGACGAATTTTAATATCGATTTCATCTAACTCAGGCATTACAGAAACAGTGATGGTTGAGGTGTGCACTCTCCCTTTTGA
This sequence comes from Mycoplasmataceae bacterium, assembly GCA_031282725.1. Lineage (GTDB taxonomy): Bacteria > Bacillota_I > Bacilli_A > Mycoplasmatales > Mycoplasmoidaceae > Malacoplasma_A. The sequence continues at coordinate 1,379 of JAITDD010000043.1, read as the reverse complement.
TTCAGTAGCGGGGATTCTTTGCACTCGATGAACCCCACCTTCATATTTCATTCTTTGATAAACATCATCTCCTTTAATAGTAAAATAGATGTTATCGTAACCGAAACTTCCTGCAGAAACATCAATAATATCAACATTTCAACCTTTGTGTTCTGCATATCTTTTGTATGTTTCAAATAAGTCAGCAACAAAGATGGAAGCTTCATCCCCTCCAGCAGCAGAACGCATTTCAACGATAATGTTTCGGTCAACATAAGGATCTGATGGTAGAAGTAGGATTTTTAGGTTTTTCTCTAATTCGGGAATATTGTTTTTTATGATATTTAATTCTTCTTGAGCCATTTGTAAAAGTTCATTATCCTTTTCGTTCGCTAATATTTCTTCACTATTTTTTGCATCATTAATCATTTTTTTATAAGTTTGGAATAATTCATTAACCTCATCAATCTTTTTTAATTGTTTGTTTATCGAAGTCATTGTGCGAATACTGATGGAAGGATCTTCTAAATCTTTTTTTAATGAATTGTACTTTTCAATCATTTTTATTAAAGAGTTGTATAAGTTAATATTGTATTGCATAGTGTATCTTAATCTTTATTTCTTCGGAAAGATTTCGGAATAAAAGTTTTTGTCGATTTCTTTTAAAGCTATTTTTCTGTCATTAATAATGTTCTTAGGCAATTTGTTTATATCGAATCACTTAATCTCGTAACATTTATCAGGTTCACCCACAGAAGGTTCGTTTTTTCATTTTGTACATATGAAGGAGAAATTATAGTAAGCATGATCACAGCCACCTACTTCTTTAAAAACAATATGAATAAATCTCGCATCCTTCTTTTCAATAATAACTCCGATTTCTTCTAAAGCCTCGTGGATACTAGCATCAATGGGTCCTTCGCCATGGTCGATATGTCCACAAGCACTTGCCTCTCACATATTATCAGCCCATCCACCTTTTCTTTTTTGCAACAATACAAGAGTTTTGCCTTTTTCTTTCTTTACTAAAAAAATTTGGACAGATGAGTGATATTTGGAATATTCTTTATTAGACATATGTATATAGGATATTATATTTCTTCAAGTTTTAAAAAGTATTTTTATAACGAAAATCGGGATAATTCTAACATTTTTTCTTTCGTTTTAAAATCAAATGCTTCTTCTTTTCTCAAATGTAGTTAGTTTAACAAGTTTAAGGGATTTTCTATAATATTAACATGAATGATACAGAAAAAATCATAGATAATTTAATCTCTGAGAGAGAGAGAGAGAGAGAGAGAGAGACCAAAATTTGGTAAATTAGGACGTAAAATATTAAGCAATAGAGTTAAATATGGTTTAATCCTTCCTCTTTCAACTGTCGGAATAGGAGCCGGTGT
>JAITDD010000036.1 GCA_031282725.1 Mycoplasmataceae bacterium | reverse complement strand
TATAATAGGACACTCTCAAACTTTATTTGTCATCATTTTCTTTTTCATATGGTTTGAGAGTGTTGCTATAATAGGACACTCTCAAACCTTTCTCGATTGTTTTATAGTCCAATAGATGTTTGAGAGTGTTGCTATAATAGGACACTCTCAAACTTAACTTGTCGATGTTTTCGTTTAAAGCATGTTTGAGAGTGTTGCTATAATAGGACACTCTCAAACATATTTGGTTGTTCTTAGTTTCATCTCTCTGGTTTGAGAGTGTTGCTATAATAGGACACTCTCAAACTGTAGTTGCGAAATCCATAGTCGCATCACTGTTTGAGAGTGTTGCTATAATAGGACACTCTCAAACAGAGAATTTATATAATTTTTAATTTAATGGTTTGAGAGTGTTGCTATAATAGGACACTCTCAAACAGAAATGGTTTTTCCAATGCTATTGTCGCCGTTTGAGAGTGTTGCTATAATAGGACACTCTCAAACCTATAGAAAGCGAGAGAGTCTCCTAATAGCAATGCAAAGTTCAAATTAGGTTCTAAACCGATAAGTAAAAACCATCCTGAAAGGGGTGGTTTTTTTGTTTTAACTAGATAATCACGAGTTTGGGAGATAACATTGAATCGTTTTTAGCATTAGTTTTATATTCTTTTTCAAAATCAATTCTGAACTTTTTAATTCATTCTACATTGAATCTGATATCTTGATGCGTATCTTTAAGATTTTTATATATATTATTTTCTTCAATTTTCTTAATTTGTTCATCGGTAAATTGTAGCTTATTTTTACTGTTTAAAATAGTTTCTAAATTTAGTGCAAAACATTTGCATTCATATTCGTCATCGGCTTGTATTTTTTTTACTTTTGTTAGACAAAATCTTTCGCCAGTTTTTCCTCCTATAAAATAACGAATATTACCATCTTTTGAAAAAACGATCGATTTTAATCCGACGAATCTAGTAATTATTTTATTAAATGTATATTTTAAAATATTTTTAGTTTTAGAAAAAAGTTCTTCTATAAATTTATTGGCTTTGTCAGGAGTTATTTTATCAAAACAATCATAACCAAATTTCTTGTAAATATCAACATAAGAAATCGGGAAAAGCATTTTTACATCTTCATTAGTTTTATTTTCTTTTAATAATATTTTACAGTATCCATACATTCCTAGTGATTTATATCCACCATATTTATCAGCATCGAGTTCTTTTTTAATATTTAAATTAGCTTCGCCTTTTCTTAGGAATGATATTTTGTCGAAAATATTATTACCATTATGTGATTCTTTATATGAAAGATGGATTGAAATTCTGTCTTTTAAATTGTCGAGAATTTTTTCTTTGTCTTTAATTTCTTGTTCAAACATAGTTTCCAAAATATGTTTACCGGATTTATATTTATTTCAGAACTCTTCTTGCATTTTATTATCTTTGCTGTAAAATTTTTTAACTTGAGAACCTATTTTATTGTAAAAAATATTCCCTGCAATAATATTAAAATAAGCATCCTCCGCATGGTGCAAATCATCTAAGTCACGGCATTTGGGTCACTCAATAAAATGGTTACGGAATCTAGAAGCTATTTTGGCTTTAGTTTGTGTTATTATCGTATCATTATCTTTTATAATGGATTTTGATAAATAATCGCTTAAAATTTCAACAACTCAACTAACCTGAACTAAATCACGATTAATGAATTTTGTTTTTTCATCATTAGATATTTTCTCAGTACGTGTTAGATTTTCATATTTTTTAGAAGAAATTAACCCGATATTTTTAAAATGTTCTCATAATTTTGTCGGTAGATTCTTATTTCAGTCGGAAAGAGGATATGTGTTTTTTTTATTTTGATTATTATCACGATGAGTTAGAACTTTATTATCGAGCGAATTATCAACATATTGAGATTGCGGAACTATATGATCTACTTCATAGTTTTTTAAATCAGTGATTTCGATAGGTTTACCGGTATACAAATCTTTTCCATTTTGAAGGTAATATAAATGTATTTTTTCATTTATTTCCTTTTTATCTTTAGGAGTTATTTTTTTATCAAAAAAACTATTTTTTCCATCATTCTTTTTCTCAGCTTCTTTTAAAATGTTTTCAATAACTTTTCATCTAGGATCTTGCGATTTTCCTTTTTTACTATCATCGGCACCTTTTGTAGACTCAATGAAAACATTCTTAATTTTATAGTCAGAAGATTCTAAAATTTTTTTGTAGTTATCAAATATTTTAACTGCTTGAGTAAAGGTTCTTCGTAATCAAGGAGGTATAAAGCCGTGTTTTTCATAAAAATCTTCTAAACTATTGTATACTGTTGATTTGATTTTTTCTTTAAAATTAAAATTATCAGTCATAATAACTTGGTTTAGACTATATATATCTTCGACAACTCAATTAAATATAGTTTTAATTACACCTGAACCATGTTTTTCAATTTTAGTTTGTAAAAAGAAATCACTATATCTACCTCAACCTGAAAAATTCAGTTTCATTAATTCAGTTTCATGTTTTTTGAATTCTGGATATTTTTCAATAGTTAATTCTGCAGCCATCTTTGGCGTTGGCAAAGCAGTAAATATTTTAACAATATTATCAATTTTTTCTCTATTCCTCAATATTTCATCAAAATTGTTTCCGAATAAGAATCCTATTTTTTTAACTGTTGATAAATTACACAAAACAACAGTTTCGTCTTCTCCGTCAATATTTTTTGTTTGTAACATCATATCGATTTTTCTACCAGGATATTTGTTTTTGAATCATTCATTAAGAGATTTTTTAGAAACTTTGTTGCCTTCTTTATAAGAATATTTAATAATTTCTTCTTTTAATTTTATTTTTTCATCATTAGACAAATCGCTTTTTTTTGGGAAATTTTTATAAATAAGGTTGTTTAATCAATTATGGACATTTAACAATTGATAACTTAATGATTCTTTTGGCAAAACTTCTTTATTGAAATAAATATCTTTAAGAACCATTCTTTCGATAAAATTTAAAGCAGTTTGTTTTTCATCGATAATTTCTTTCCAATTTCATGGCAATATTCTTTCATTTTCTTTTCCAGGCATAAATTTAACTCATGGTTTTCTTCTTTCTTTATCGATTTTATCAAACATGGTGTTATTTTTATTTTCAGAAGTAATGCCGATATAGTATGGCATTCTAAAAGTGAAGATAGATTTTACCTGTTCAACTATTTCACTATTAATTTGACAATTATTTTTAAAATTTTCAAGAATAATCTTTAATTCTATCAAATGGTATTGATAAGGCAAATTTAAGTATTTATTGTATTGATGTAATGAAAAATAATCTTGCTTTATACTTTCGAATTTACCATTTTCTTCAAAGTTAAAAATATCGGATAATATAAATTTTCCTATTGAATTTGTACGATTCTTTTGGCAGAAATCGTGAGAGTATTGATATTCAGAAGTTTTTTTAATATCTAACGATTTTAATATAGCTGTTAATTTTTTTATTGTATCGTATTTATTTTTAGAATAATTTTGAATTATTTTTGATAAGCTTAGCAAATTTTTTTCATTTTCATCATCTTTTTTGGTTTCAGTAGAATCGTCTTGTTCTTCTTGAATTTCATCATTGCTGTCATTGACATTTTTTTCATATTCATCATTAAAAATCTCGTCATAATATTTTTTCATATCTTCATTATTTTTAACAAAACCCTGAAATTTTTCTCTTCAAAGGTAATGTTTTTTAAAATGATCTATAAAAACATTACTAATGGTTTGATTTTTCGAAATATCTATTTTTTGGATTCAAATTCATTTAGAATAAATTTGGATTGCAATTTCTAATATTTGTTTTATTTTTTCATCAATTAATTCAATATCAGCGAACGGTTCTTCTTTTGAAAAGTCAATTTTGGTTTCTTTATCTATTTTAAAAGTGCCGGAAAGAAAAGAGTCGAAAAGTTCATATGTGTAGGATTTTTTATTACTGATATCTAGTAGTTTTTTAATTTTTGCTTTCATGTCTTTTTTATTGTTATCAGAATCTTTGAGAATATCTGTTATTTTTTGAATAGCACCATCTTCGTTAAATTTAAAACAATCGAATTGTTTTTCTTCATCTCCTTCATATTGAATTTCATCAATGATTTTGTTAATTTTATCAAACTCTTCTCTGAAATCGGGATTTTTAATTTGTTCTTCACTTTTCCCTTCGTATAAAAAATTGCCCCGATTCTTAAGAATATGTTCGATTGCAAGATAATATAATCTCGGGTCTTTAAATAAATCTTTGTCTTTTTCATCACAATTAGGTTGACATAAAAAAGCACGCAAATGATAAATTGTTGGGAACCTTTTGTAAAAATCTTTGTCGGTAAATTTTTCATCATTGAATAAAGAAAAATAACCAATGTTTTTAAAATTGTCCAAAATTTTTGTTTTATCTAATTTTCCAGTAAAATTTCCCTTATCATCTTTTTTTTCTTCACATTTGTGAATTCTGGAATTATCAAGTCTTTCAAAAAAATATTTATCTTTTTCTAAAACTTTATCTCCTATTTGTTCACGTAATAATTTTATTCTTTTAAGTTTTCGTTCATTTCTTCTTCGTCCACCTCTAAATAATCTTCTATCTTTGGCAGTTGATGCTTCATCAAAAATTCTTGCATCTCACATTTTTTTGTTATTTAATTTAATAACATTGTAATTTTCATCAGTGGCACAAATACCAACAGAAGTTTTTCCTAAATCTAAACCTATATAACAATCCTTCGGCATAAACTTTTCTATATATAGAATTATATATTTTTGTCGATTTTTTCTTCTTGATTTTTAAGCTTATCGGCTAGTTTCTTTTTATATCTTAAAGTAGCTTCTTTCATCCTTTGTTTTCCATTTGCACTTCGCGAATATCTAAGTCTAGTAGCTTTGCCTTTTTCTGTCCTTGCATATCGTTTTAAAACTTCTTTTCTATTGTTCATGATATTATTATATTTTTGGGCTCAATCTAGGATCTACGATTGATGATTCTTTGGATATTTTACTAATATTTAATTGATACCAATAAAACGGGATAGCGAAGAAAGTGAACTAATAAGTTTTGATGAATTAATGTTGTTCATGGAATCGATTTGTTTTTCTATTCGAGTTATTGATGTTATGTAAGAATTAAGAAGCTTTTCCTGAACCTCGTCGGATTCATTGCAAAAAGTATCTGACCATCCTCCTTTAATAATGATATCAATGCAATTGTCAAGTGTCAATTAACATTTATTATTAAAAGAATAGTCTTTGTCGGAAATTAATTTATTGAATGAAACCTTTTTTGACGAAATGTTCATTTCTGTTAATGTCATAGTTCTTAAGGTACAATAAATAATTCTTCCATCAGCAACATCTAAATTGGTAGAGATCGGGATTATTGAACCTGTTAACAAGAACATTCCGGGAATTTTGTTATTGTCAATAGCTAACTTTGTTTGGTTTAGTATTGAAGGTAAATATTGCCCCTCATCAATTAAAACAAGATATAAGTAATTAACAATGATTTTCTGGTTAACTTTTATTACTTTTCTAATATTGTCATCATTTAAATAGAAAAACGATTTCGCAAATTTAGAACACAACATGGTTTTTCCAGAGTTTTTAGGCCACCTACACAAATCCCACCACTTAATTTGAGCCATTTGGTTATTTTTTTAGCGAGCGATCTTTCAAATTCCATAAATATATTAAAAAAAATTACATAAAAATCCCAACATCCATTACATAGTTTTTACTATGTAAATGTTGATAAAACTAACAAATTACATACTTTTCTTACAATAAATTACAGAAAAATCAAAAATACTATAGAACAAAATAAGATTATTAAGACTATTTTCAAAAAAGCTTAAAAATATATATTACTTTTTTTAATTAGATATAATATTTTAAATGAGCAATACAATAAGTTTTTTAGCCCTAGGTGGGTTAGATGAAAAGGGTAAAAACTGTTATGTTTTGGAAATAAATAATAAAATATTTGTTTTAAATTTCGGTATTTCTTTTCCGACTTCTGCAATTTTAGGGGTTCAAGGGTTTATTCCAGACACAAAATATTTAATTGAAAACAAAGATAGAATTAAGGGTATCTTTATTGGAACAGCTAATGAAAAAAATTTCTCTGGTCTTGATTTCTTACCTGAAGAATTGGAAAATGTAAATGTTTATACTTCCGAATTTAACGCTTACTATATTAGTCAATATGTTCAAAAAAAGATTAACTATCAAATTGTAAAAAATCTTGTTGAATTGGATTTTGACGGAATTAAAGTTACTCCTTTCAAAATTTCGAATGCATTACCTGTCAGTTACGGTTTTATTTTTAATATTGAAGATTCTAATGTAATATATACTGATGAGTCTGTAATTAATACATTTAAATCCGAAATCCTATCCAACGATATTTTAAAAGTAAACACAATTATTAAACCTAACCAGAAAAACTTATTATTAACATCTGTAGGAATTGTTTCTTCCTCTTCCGGATTTACTTCTCCTAACTTCCAAATCCAAAACACTTTAAGAGAAAAATTCGATGATGTTCCTGATAGAATTATTGTTGGATGTTTCAGTAACGATATTTATCGAATTAATAGTGTTGTAAATGCTGCTTATCTTTCTAACCGTAGTGTTTGCTTCATTAATGAAAAAACTTTAAATGTATTTAAAAAAATGAACGAATTAAAATTAATAAATATTTTTGACATCGATCCTAAAACAAACAAACAAAAAGTAAATTTAATTCCTTTTTCAAGTTTAAAGAATGAAGACAAAAATGTTGTTGTTATAATCGACGAACTTCCAAACAATTTCTATGAACTTATTGAACAAGTATGTGATAATAAATTCGAAAACTTAATTCTTGACGAACATGATACATTTGTCTACACTTGCCCTACTATTAATGGATACGAAAAAAAGGAAGCAGATTTATTTGATGATATTTCTCGTAATGAAGTTCACAAAAAAATTACCCTTGACAAAAAGTTTTTAATTTTATCTTCCAGCCAAGAGGATTTAAAATTTGCATGTTCCATATTTAACCCGACATATATCATTCCTATTTCAGCTTTATTTATGGATTTTTCTAATTATAAAACTACTATTGCAAAAACTGGATTTAATAAGAAAAATATTGTTATCTTGTCCAATGGAAAGAAAATTAATTTCACAAACATGGTTTACACAAATATTAATCAAATTGAATTATTTACTCAAACAATTAATATTGCAGGAACTATTGATGAAAAAAACAGTAACTCAATTTTTGAAAGAAAAGTAATGAGAGATAGTGGAGTAGTTTTTGCTTCCTTCTTGATTGATAAGAATACTTTTAAAATATACAATTCTAAATATGAATGTGTTGGAGTTTTTGATTCTAATGGACAAAATATTGATAAATCAACCACTATCAATAATAAGATTACCGCAGATTTTGGAGAGATATTAAAAGTTGCTGTTGCTAATAAAGTAACAATGAAAGAATTAAGAGATTCAATAAAGAAAAAAATAACAAGAGAATATGAAAAAGCTTTCAATAAAAGACCTTTGGTTATTATTACAATTTGTTTCTAATAAAGAAATAGATGAACAATAGTATTAATAATACCAAAAACTTAATCGCAAGTAACAAAATTGTTCCTTCAAAAAAAATGGGACAGAATTTTTTGGTAAGTGATGAATTTTCTTCTTCTTTGATAGATACAATTGATTTTTCTTTTGTTGACAGAATTATTGAAATAGGACCAGGATTGGGAGCGATTACAAAGTTTCTTATTCAAAAAAATATTCCTTTAACGATTATTGAATTGGATAAAAGACTTTTTGAAATAATAAAAAATAAATTTCCGAAGATTGATGCGGTTAATAATAATTGTTTGAAGGTTGATTTTGACTCTTTATTTGCAGAACAAAAACATCCGATTATTGTTTCCAATTTGCCTTATTCAATCTCCACATTAATCATTATTAAGTTTTTGGAAATGAAAAAGATTAAAACAATGTATTGTATGTTACAAAAGGAAGTGGTAGATCGAATGAATGCAAAAGTAAGAACTAAACAATACAATAACTTTAGTATCATTTGTCAATATCTTTCAAAAATTGAGGTTTTAAAATTTGTAGACAGAAATAATTTTTATCCGATTCCGCAAGTTGATTCATTGTTTATTAAAATTGAAAAGAATGAACTAGATTTTGATTATGGATTTAACGATTTTATTAAATTTGCTTTCTTACATAAAAGGAAGACTTTGGTTAATAATATTAAAACTAAATACGAGACGAAAGAGGTTCTATCTTGATTACAGGATAATGGTTTTTCTGCAAGTTGTCGCGCTGAAGAGATTAATCCGAAACAGTTTTTTAATTTATATACTTTTTTAACAAAGAAGAAATAATTATTTTTTCGTAATATTGTTTTTGGTTAGTGGTTTAATTCCTTTTTTATTCTCACTTTCTTTTATTATTTGCTTTTTTGCGAGATAATGATCTAATAATTGTCAAGCGACATAGATTGAAAGGAAGACAATGGTTAAACAAAAAACATTTAAAACAACTCATCAGTGAAGTTTATCAGCATCAATAAAATAGTAAGGATAATAGCCAGAACCTAATTCGTATTTAATGGCGTGAGTAAGCCCAAGAGGGATTGTTGTTAAAAGATAAACATAAGGGAAGATAACGCAGTATAAAGAATCAAATTTTTTTATCTTTCCTCTTTTGTTGAAAAAGATGTAATCAAAAATCATAAGGATGGGAGTGATAAGGTGGGCTTGCATATTTCCAAAAGTAAACATTTTTTTAATAACAACAGGATCATGAGTTTGAATAACGGAAGGAAGTAAAAGAACTCAGAAAACTAACATAGTTACAAAAATATCCATGCTTAGAACGGAACTAATTCTTGGAAAAAAACCAAATTTACACGTTTCTTCTTTATTATTTCTTTTTAAAATGGTAAATATGAAAAGGATAAGGAAGAAAAGGATGACAACAATGTTGCTTTGGATTGTGTAAAAAAGGAAAGTAGTGGGATGAACCTTATTGATAAAAACTCCAACAATATCAATTAAACCAAAAAAAGCTAAAATAAAACTTAATCCTCTAAATAACAAAGCAAACAAAAAATTGTTTTTCAAGTTATTTAACATGATTAAATTATAAATCTTCGTAAAATTGGCTGTTGTACATTTCTTCATAAAAACCTTTTTGCGCCAATAATTGTTCGTGTGTTCCTTGTTCGATTAATTTACCATCTTTGATAACTAATATTGTATCAGCGTTTTTTATTGTTGAAAGCCTGTGAGCAATGATTATAGAAGTTCTTTGTTTCATTAATTTATCTAATGCTTCCTGAATTAATAATTCCAATCTGGTATCAACATTACTTGTCGCTTCATCTAGGATAATGATTGGGTTATTTTGCAATACTGCTCTTGCAATAGTGATTAATTGTTTTTCTCCGGAAGAGATAGCGGTTTCATCACTAATGATTGTTGAATATCCTTTTGGCATGCTTTGAATAAAATGATCAACATTAGCGATTTTAGCGGCATTAACTATTTGTTCTTGAGAAGGATTTTTTAAGTTGTAGGCAATATTGTTAAAAATGGTGTCATTGAAAAGTCATGTGTCTTGTAAAACCATCGAGAATAAATTACGAAGACTTGCTTTATTGATTTTGTTGATAGGAACATTATTGATAAGAATTTGACCTTCATTAATTTCATAGAAACGCATTAAAAGATTAACGATTGTTGTTTTTCCACTACCAGTAGGCCCTACGATTGCACATTTTTGTCCAGATTGAAGTTTGAATGAAAGATTCGATAATACTGGTTTGTCTTTAGAATAGGAGAAAGAAACATTCTTAAATTCAATAGTATCATTTAAAGGATCGAAAACAAAATCTTGCCCTTTATCCTCTTCCTCATTTTTTGTTTCAATAAAATCAAAAATCCTTTCACTAGAAGCGAAGGCTCCTTGAAATAAAGGAACTGCTTGAGAAATATTTTGGATTGGGGTTTGGATCATGTTTACGAATATTAAGAATGTAGGCAATAAGGACACTCCCGCATTAAGAGGAATAATATTGTAGTGCACAAGAAGGAAAGTGGTGATTACAACGAAAGCGTTGGCTAATAAACGCAAAATAACAGTTATTGGGATAATCATACCGGAATAGTTTGTAGATTTTGCAAAAGCAGTTGCTAATTTTTTATTCTCTTTTTTAAATTCAACATACTCTTCATCAAAAGCATTGTAAGCACTAACGATATTTAGATTGGAATAGATTTCATCAATTTTACCATTTATTTTTCCTAATGATTGTTGAAGGGTTTTGAAGTACTTTTGAGAATATTTAGTAATAAAAACGATGCAAATAATCATTACTGGAATAAAGAAAAGAACAACAAGGGATAATTGTCAGCTTGTACAAAACATTGCAATTACAGTTCCTATAAAAAAGAAGATAGCGTAAATGCTTGACGTCATTGCAGTTGTTAAGTTGTAAGAGAAGGTATCTAAATCATTAGTAACAGTAGATAATGTTTCACCAATCGGGTTTTGATCAAAGTAATTTAAAGGGGTAGTATTAATTTTATCTCCAATATCATTTCGCAATTTTCAAGATATTTTTTGGGTAATTTTAGTGATTAAAAGAGTTTTGATAAAATCACAGACAATCGCGATAAAACAAACAGAAAGGATTAAGATCCCATAAAGTAGAAGATTATGTTGATTAACTTCATATTTATTTCCATCAATATTGGTAACACTTTTTTTAATCATTTCATTAAGGATAATAGGGAATAAACAATAAAAGATAGCAGAAAAGATTGTGGTAAGAATCGCAAAAAACATTCCTTTTTTGTATGTTAGATAAAACTTGGATATTTTTTTGATGGTAAGTTTGGCGTTTTTTGGTTTTCTAAGATTAACAGAAATTGGTGGCATTTTAGTTTATTACCTCCTTCGAAGAAATTTGGGAATAAAAGATTTGTTGGTATGTCTCACAGTTTTTTAGCAATTCATCAGCTGTACCGATTCCTTCGATTGCTCCATTATTTAAAACAATTATTTTGTCAGCATTCAAAACAGTACTAATTCGAGAAGCAACGATAATTTTGGTTTTGTTTTCTAGTTTTTCATGCATATTTTTTCTTATAGAAGCATCAGTTTTGAAATCTAAAGCACTGAAACTATCGTCAAAAAGGATAACTGGTGTTTTTTTAGAAATAGCACGAGCGATTGCGATTCTTTGTTTTTGCCCTCCTGATAAGTTTTTTCCATTTTGTGATATTTTATATTCGAATTTATTTTCATATTTATCAATGAAGTCAAGGCTAGCAATCGTTTTTATTTCTTCGATTTGTTCATTTGAAACCAGATTAGAACCGAAAGAAATGTTTTTTTTAACAGTATCATTGAAGAGTTTGTGTTTTTGTGGAACAAGAGCGAATAATTGGGATAGATTTTTCTTAGATAAAGTTTTAATATCAAATCCGTTAATTTCAATGTTACCACTGGTACAATCATAGAATCGTTCGATAAGTTCAATAATGGTTGTTTTTCCACTTCCATTTGAACCAATAATAGCGATAGTTTCGTTTTTATTAAGAGTGAATGAAATATTTTTTAAAGTCGGTTCTTTTGCATTTTCGTGATAAAAAGAGACATCGTTAAATTTTAATGAGGAAAAATCTGAGATTGGTTGGGATTGTTCTGGGAAGATAATCGAATTTTTTATATTTAAAATTTCATTAATTCTTTTGGCGCTAATAATTCCTCGGGGTACCATTATTAAAAGCATAATAAGAAGAAGAAAAGACATAAAAAGAATCATTGCTAAGGAAGAGGTTGAAACAATAACAGCAAGACTAATATTTTGGGAAATACCTAGTCAGTATAAAGAAAGAGTCATCAAATTCATCACAGTTAGAATAATCGGGAAGGTAATACCCATAAATGTATTGGTAAAGATGTTGAGTTTAGTAGACTTATCATTTATTTCACCGAATTTATTCTTTTCAAAACTTTGAGCATTGAAAGCACGAACGACTCTAATTCCAGTTAATTGATTTCTTACTGAGTTGTTTAATTCATCAGTATACGTTTGCATAACCTTATACTTTGGCATTAAAAAGATAATAAGGATTACTGAAAAGATAATAACTAAAGCAATAGAAAAAGCCACAGGGAATAAAAGAGTGGAGTTATAGTCTGAGAAGGATGAGATTTTAATAATACCAAAAATTAATGTAAAAGGAGCAGCTAATGCAATACGAAATATCATAATGAATGTGTTTTGTACTTGGACTATATCGTTCGTGGTTCTTGTGATTAATGAAGGGATGGAAAATTTATTTATTTCATTATTGGAAAAAGAATTGATTTTTTTAAATAATTTATCTCTAATAGTGTAAGAAAGATTGGCGATAATGTAGGAGGAGGTGTAAAAAATAATGTACATTGAAACAAAATCAGCGAGAATGAATACGAACATTATCCCACTATTTGACCACATATCAACTTGAGAAGAAGAAGTTTTTTGAGTTATTAAACTTGTTATTTTTTGAATATAGTCAGGAATTGTAACATCACAATAAGAACGAAGAAGAGTAAATCCGATTAAAATAGCAATTAGAAGTCAGTTTTTTTTATCAACAAATTTTAAGAATTTAAACATGTTTAAAGATAGTTAAATTATAGCTGCTCGTATAAACTTATTGAACATTTTTCCGTTGATTCATTGTTTCGTCCAAATAATACATGAATTCTCTCCGCTTTTTAAGGAATAACCTAGGTTTTGGATTTCTCGTCAAAATTCGCGGATTATTTGTGTTTTCTGCCTTTTATTTTTTCTACGCATTATTATCGTTTTTTGATTACGACTTTTTATTATTTAATAAACTTTTTTTGACTATAATATTCACATATGATTAAAGCAGTAATTTTCGATGTTGGTGGAACATTATTCAAGAGCGATTCTGTTGAAAAAGATCGTGAAGTAAAAGCTGGTCAAAAATTATTAGAATTCTTTAAAAAAAATGGTATTGTTTTAAAATTAACTCCTCAACAAGTAGCAGATGCGATGACTTTGGGAGAAAAAAAATTTAAACAATGATCTAAAAACGACGGAAATAGTATTGATATTTCTCCTTATGAATTATTCTCTAATTGAGTTTTCAAAGATGTTTTAAAAAAAGAAGATTTATTAAGATTAAAGATTATCTCTCCTAATGCTATTAACTTATGAAAAATGTGTGGTACTCCAGATATTCGTGTTGGTTGTGCTAAAATGCTTGCAGATTTGTATAAACAAGGCTTTAAATTAGGAATCATCAGTAACACTACAAGTTTCACCAATGTTGTTATTCGTTTATTCAAAAATAAAATATATCAATACTTCGATGAAGATTCTATTTTCCTTTCCTGTTCTTCTCAATATCGTAAACCAGGAACTGAAATCTTTAAAGCTGCAGCGGATACTATTGGATTCAAAACAAGTGAAGTCGCTTATGTAGGAGATCGAATTAGTAAAGATGTTGTGGGAAGCAGAGACGCAAAATATGGTGCTAGTATTCGCATCTTGCCAGAAAAATACAGCGAGATGGAAGAAGGACAAGAAAAGAATGATACTAAATATCTTATCAAGTCTTTAAGCGAATTAGCTCCTTTATTAAAACAAATTAATAAACCCAGTAAGGTGAAAAAATAATTGTATATATGGTTGTTAGAATAGCAAATATATATCCGAACGATGTAGATGTTAACGGACCTGGAATTAGAACCGTTATCTTTTCACAAGGCTGTAAACACCACTGCCCTTATTGCTTTAATAAAGAGACGTGAGATTTTGATAAAGGAAAAGAATATGATGTTTCACAAATTAACGAGATTGTTAAAAAGAATAGTGTTATTACTGATGGGGTAACATTAAGTGGCGGGGATCCTTTTTTTCAATCACAAGGTTTTTCTTTAATCGCAGAATATGCTAAGAAACTAAATCTTAATGTGTGAGCTTATACTGGCTTCACATTCGAACAATTATTGGAATTAGCGAAGAAAGAGGAAAGTGTTTTATTAATGTTGAAAAATATTGATGTTTTAGTAGACGGGAAATTTGAACAAGCAAAGAAGGTTAAAGAGAATGAAAGAGAGAAATACCCTTTCCGTGGTTCTAAAAATCAAAGAATGATCGATGTATCAAAATCTTTAGAAGTTAAGAAGACTGTTTTATATAAACTTTAATTCTTGCGTTGGAGTAAGTTGAGAGGGTATTTGGTTAGAAACTACGACATTACCTTTATTATCGTCGATCTTAATAGAAGTATCAAATGAAGAATAGAATCAGATAAAGAAGTTAGCAAAAGCAAGCATAAAATAAAAATTTCCAAACACAAGGATACTTATATAAGGATTAAAATATTTGTCGATATCATAGATATTGAAATAAGAAAGAATTAGCATTAAATAGATTAATCCAATATAAGAAAGGTAGTATAAGGAAATGGAGGAGAATAATTTAATAACCCCGAATTCATTTTTAAACTTACGGTATTTAATAGAATTGTAGAATGAAATGAACAGGATAAAAAAATACATTGAAAGCAAGGCTCCATATATTCATCCAGTAACCCCACTTTTTTGAGCAAAGTCAGCTTTAGAGATAAAGATTTGAGCTAGAAAAAGAAGAATGTAACTTATTAAAGAAACAATAACAATAATAACAGAAGAGAAAGCGTTCACTTTTCTTTCGATGATATAAAGGTTATTATTGTCGACAATATTCATTGAACGTTTGATAGTATTTAAATAGTAGAAGAAAGAACACATTAACAAAACTAGAAGATAGAATAGAGGGATAAAGATAACATGTCAAATTTCTCCTTCGGGAATTTTTGGGTTAATTGCGGAAATAAAACCGTAAGGAGAATAACCAGCTTGGCCATCTTTCGCGAAAAAAGGAACAAAATTCATAATTAAGTCACAAATAATGAAGAATGATGGGATAATAAAGAAATAACGACAAAGAGATTGGAATTTATGATTTTCAGCAGAATGGACATAGATACATCGAATAAGAAAAACGGTTATAGCAATAATTAGGTTAATTCCATGATTTAAAACACTGGCGATATTGATGAATATGTTTCAATTGAAGTCAAAACTAAACATTCCATATCCGATTCAAAAAAACATACACACGATTGACATATTACCTAAAGCAACAATACCGATCAATGATTGTTTTTTATAGTTCAAAAGAATAGAAAAAGCATATATCCCTAAAACTAAGTTAGATTGACACGTATAAAAGAAAAGTCAATTACGTAAAACTATTTTAACAAACTTTTGTCATTCGTTAGCATACGAATCTCCTTCAACTGCAGGATAACAATAACCTCCAATGATCATAAATATGACAGCGATGGTTACTGCGGCAAGTAAAAAAGAGGCAAAAAGTTTATATGCAATATAGAGTCCGTAATTACTGATAACAATGTTTTTATTAATTACTTTTAACATAGTTAAATTATAAATCCGAAGGGGTTAGAAGGGTGGAAAGAATAGTTAAAAATGGCAATGAAAAACTGTGGTATTTATTACTCTTCTGTTTCCTCAGGAATATCGACATCTACCGGGTTTGGATCTATTGAAGGGGGTGGATTAGCTTGGGTATATTTTTCTTTTTCATCATTAATCATGTAAATAAGTTTGTTATAGAATTCGTATCATACGGAGTTTTTAGTGAATAGATTAGGGAAATTCACATCAGCGTCAGCAATAAATTCATAGATTTTAGAAGCTGTAGTGATGGTTGGTTCGATGCCGGAGCCTAGAAGAATATTTTGATAATCTCCAATTCAATAACTAGCGTCGGTTAAATCACCAAGTGCTGTTCCGCTAGTAATGGTGCCCACACCGATTAAGTTTACAAGTTTGTCTATAACAGATAAACAAAGTTGTCTTAAAGAACTATTAGCAAGAATTTCGGCTACCGTAAAATATAAAGCTTTTTCAAGTTCATAAAAATCGTTTACATAAAAAAGATTAGCATCATAAAGAACACCATCAGGTTCTAGCGAATAATCATAAATTTTTTCTAGATCATCATCAACTTCAATTTTATGAGATGGGCCGATGAGTCTATTAGTATGTTGCAATAAAACAGAAATAAACGTTGTATCTTCAATATAAGAAGAAAGTTTTAAAAAATCTATTTGCATATAACCTGTTGGGATCAAATTTGGAAGTTGTCAAATAAATTCAAGTGCCGCATCTTTAATTCTAGATATTGAACCAAGAATTTTCACCGCAAAGAGATTTATAATTTTTTTTAGTTTTTCTCACCTTTCATCGTTACTCGGTATTGGAGAATTAGCTAACCCACCTTCTGGTTTAGCTAACCCAATTAAATCCTTGTACATTTTGTCTGGGTTAAATGAAGTTATGTTGAAACCATGTTCGCCTCCAGAACTAATTAATTTAACGATGTTAGCACATGTGTTATTACCAAGAGTAACATCACTATCAGGTATAGAACCCTCTTCTAAATATTTTTCAATAGAGAAGTAAGTGTTGGTACGTGAAAATTTTCAATAGTGAAGGATTTTATGCATTGGATCTTTATCTAATTCAAGGATTTTTTTTAAAGCTTCATCTTTTAATGTTTCCGGTTTTTTATCTTGACAAGAAGTAAGAAGGGAAAAAGAAGGAAGAAGAGGTAAAAAAAGTAGAGGTAAGATAAGTCTTTTTTTCATAATCTTGATGCTAAAATTATATATTTTTGCTTTTCAGAAGTAGAAAAAAGGAGGTTTAAGTTTTATTGATTAAAGTAAGGAGACTAAACGAAAATCGATTTTACGAGACATTTTGTCAGCACTAATCACTTGAATCATTACAGAAGTACCAAATCGTAAAACAATAGGAGAATTTTTTCCTCTTATTTCATTTGTTTGTTCATCGTAATTGAAATAGTCATCTCCTAAATTAGTTAAGCTTATCATTCCTTCTATTGTGTTTTCTAATTGGACGTAGCAACCAAAATTGGATAAATTAACAACAACTCCTTTAAATTGTTGATTGATATGTTTTTCCATGTATTGAGCAAATTTCATATTATCGACATCTCTTTCACATTTAATAGCTCTCATTTCTGCCTTACTTGAAAGATCACATAATGTGTCAAGTTCAGATACAAATTGGTTTCTTATTTGATCCGAGAAGTTTTGTTTATCGAATTCTCACATTCAGAAGATTCGGTGAACCATTTGATCTGGGTATCTTCGGATGGGACTTGTGAAGTGAGTATATTTTTCACTAGCTAAACCGAAATGGCCGATGTTTTTGGTGCTGTATTTTGCTTTACTCATACTTCTTAATAAGAACATATTGATTAAAGGAAGGTTTTTATTGTCAGCATTGTCGATAAGTCATTTAGAAACATCGTTTGGCTGGATATTTTTAAGGTCAGTAGTAATTTTGAAATCCATTTTTTTTGCTTCAATAGAGAAAATTTTAATTCTTTTTTCTTCCGGTTTGTCGTGAATTCGGAATATGAATGGGTAGTTTTTCTTAATTGCATAATTTGTTACAGACTCGTTAGCAGCAACCGCAAAATCTTCAATAAGTCTTTGAGCTAGTTTGTGTTGTTCTTTTACGATTTCAATAGGTTCACCTTTTTCATCTACCTTAATAACAGCTTTAGGAATTTCGAAATTAATATATCCTCGTATTACTTTATTTTTGTATAAAAGGTCGCTTATTTTTAAACCAATATCAATCGATCTTTTAACTTCAATATCTTCTTTGGAAAAATCAGTTTTCTTTTCAATGTATTCGTTTACTTCATCATATGTGAATCGTCTTTTACTTTTGATAATAGAGGGGAATACTTTAATATCGATAATTTCACCTTCTTTATTAACGATCATGTCGCAACTTAATGTCAAACGTTCTTGATTTGGGTTTAAGGAACAGATGTCATCAGAAAGATTGTGGGGAACCATAGGAATAACTCGGTCAACAAGGTATACAGAACATCCTCTTTCGACTGCATCTTTGTCTAAAGGAGATTGATATTGGACGTAATGAACAGGATCTGCTATTTGTACAGCGAGAAGGAAATTGCCATCAGCTCTTTCTTCACAATAAAAAGCGTCATCGAAATCTTTACTTGTAGTAGGGTCGATTGTAACAATTGGTTTGTCTGTTAAGTCAGTTCTGATAGATCTTTGTTTTTCATCAATGTTAATGGCAATCTTTTTTGCATATTCACTGGCAGCGATAGAAAAATCAATTGGAATACCGTTATCATAAACGATTGATTCAATATCTACTCCAACATCAGATTTGTGTCCAATAATTCTTAAAACAGAAGCATACGCATTGTTGTTTTCGTATTTTGTTATTTTTAATAAAACTTTGGTTCCATTAACTAATCCATCATAAGAATCAACAATGATGTTTAAATTGGCTTTAACATCGTCGAGTTTAATATATTTTTTATCGCATCCAATAACAACTTCTCCCACATACATTTCTTTCGCATGTTCTAAAATACAAACAACAACAGCATTTGTTAAATGATGATCATCGTTAGTATTAGGTTCTTTTGCTTTAAATTCAACGAAGTCTCCATTTTGTGCTGAATGTGTATCTGCTTTGTTAACGAAATATAAAGCTTTTTCTTTGTCGTTTAAAGAGATGAAACCATTACCGCTCGCATTTAAAGAGATGAAACCTTTTCCGGAGATTTTAAAATCATTGATATCAGTAAAATGGTGAGTGTTTTCGTTGCCTTTGTTTTCAAGAACATAATTGTCTCCTCTGATTAAAAATATCTTTTTTTCACTTACTAAGTCATCAACTACTTTCTTTGCTTCATTCTCGTTTATATAACCCAATTCTTCTTTGTGTTGTTTTATTAGTATACTAACAAGAACTCGGAAAGGAAGAGGACGATTGTTTTCGTTTTTTATTATGTTAAAGATAATATCTGTTAGTTTGGTGAGATCTTTGTTTGGATCAATTTCGTGTTGTACATTGATTCTTCTTTCACCTCTATCTCTGTTTCCTCCAAAACGAGGACGATTGCCACCATCTCTGTTAAATGTTCTTCTTTCACCACCATCTCGATTACCAAAATGTGGACGATTACCACCATCTCTGTTGTTAAATAGTCTTCTTTCGCCTCTATCTCTGTTTCCTGCGAAGTGAGGTCGTTGTTCTCTGTTAAAAGGTTTTCTTTCACCTACTGGCTTGTTATCGTTATTTTCTAATGACTGATTAGTGTTGTCTCTATTGAATGGTTTTCTTTCACCTCTATCGTCTCTATTTCCAAAGTGGGGTCGGTTTCCATCACGATTAAAAGATCTATGCTCATTTCTATCTCTATTTCCAAAGTGGGGTCGATTTCCACCTTCTCGATTAAATGGTTTTTTGCCGCCAAAGGAAGATCTATTTCCAAAATGGGGGCGGTTTCCGTCACGATTAAAAGGTTTTCTTTCTCTATTACCTTCTTTATGTTCAGAAGAATTGGAACCTTCGGAAGATACTTGAATTCTTGGACGATTATCAGGACGAGAAAAGCTTCTTTGTTTGGAGAATGATTTATTTGGTTTATTATTAAAGGAATGCATTAATTTATTTTCCCAGCAATTATTTATTTACTAACAATGTGGTTATACATTAAAATAGTAACTACAACAAGAAGAACTAGAAACATAATAATTTGTAATCATTTAACCATACCTCTATCTTTTGTTTTTTTAAATAATTCAAGATCTTGACCATTCATAGAAGTCAATCCGCTGTGAGTTCCGTAAGGACTTAAAAGTAAACCGATAACGATAACTAGGGAAAATATTACAATTAAACAAATTACTTCTCAAGTCATGATATTAATGTTTGATTTTTAAAAATTCAGCTCATACTCCTTCTTGTTTAAGAATGTTTTTTACGGTTTCGCTAGATTGAGCTCCTTGAGAAAGGTATTTAATAATTTCTTCTTTGTTAAGTTTAATTTTAGGATCAAGGTTTTTGTTGTAAGTTCCTAAAAGAGATAGATATTCACCATCACGTTTTTTTCTTGAATCAACTGCAACAATACGATAAATTGGATTTTTATGCTTTCCGTATCGACTCATTCGTATCTTTACCATAATAATATTATAATAATTTGGTCGGTTTTTCGAAAAATATTGCTATTTAGGAAAAAATAAAATAGAAGAAAGGTTCTTTACCGTAGATAATACGACAGTTTGAAAGAATTTCATTTGTTTTAAAATCGCTTTCAATTGTGTTTAGATTTTTGGTGTATGATGGCTTTAATTTATACAGAGAATAATCAATATTCGGGTCTTTAATTATTTCATCGTAGTTTTCGAATTGGATTTGATAATATTTGTCATTAATACAAACTTCATATTTCTTAGATTCATTTAATAACGATTTGGATGCTTCTTCTTTATTTAGAATAATGTATTCTTTAGATTCGTAAAGGATAATTTGAGAAAATCCAACTTTATCAACATTGACAAAAGCTAATATTCCAAAAATGATTAAAATAGACGAGATTAACGCGATTATGATTATGCGAATACGAGACATACTTACATATATATATAGCGACAAAAAAACAAAAAGTTAACTTTTCGCTAATCTTAGGAAGAGTTATCAAGTTGAATAATGATAGAAATTTAAAAATAAGCGAATGGAGTTTAAAGAAAAAAACAAAATAAAACTTATTAATAGGAGAAAGAATATTTTAAAATTAAAATAAACTATTCAAGAATTGTTACGATTGTACCAGCTCCGATTGTTTTTCCACCTTCACGGATTGAGAATTTAGTATCTTTTTCGATAGCAACAGGTGATAATAGTTCGATAGTCATCTCTTGGTTATCTCCAGGAATTACCATTTCAACACCTTGTTTTAATGTAATCGTTCCTGTAACATCAGTAGTTCTAAAGTAGAATTGAGGTCTGTATCCAGAGAAGAATGGAGTGTGACGGCCACCTTCATCTTTTTTAAGAGCATATACTTGAGCTACGAATTTTTTGTAAGGTTTAATTGATCCAGTTTTAGCGATTACTTGTCCTCTTTCAACATCAGTTCTGTTAATACCTCTTAATAAGATACCAGCATTATCACCAGCCATAGCAGAGTCTAATTGTTTCTTGAACATTTCGATTCCTGTAACAACAGTTTTTTTAGTAGGAGCTAATCCGACAATTTCAACTTCTTCATTGATTTTTACTTCACCACGTTCAACTCGACCAGTAACAACGGTTCCACGTCCAGAAATTGTGAATACTTCTTCAATTGCTAGAAGGAAAGGTTTATCAACATCTCTTACTGGAGTAGGAATGTAAGAGTCAACATTGTCCATTAATTCTTGTAATTTAGCTTCTCATTGAGCTTCACCTTTTAAACCACCAAGAGCGGATCCTCTAATGAAAGGAGCGTTGTCACCATCGAAACCATATTTAGATAATAGTTCACGGATTTCCATTTCAACTAAATCTTGAACTTCTGGGTCACTAGCAATATCACATTTGTTAACAAAAACAACGATACGAGGAACTCCAACTTGTCCAGCTAATAGAATGTGTTCTCTTGTTTGAGGCATAGCTCCATCAGTAGCAGCAACAACAAGGATAGCTCCATCCATTTGAGCAGCACCAGTAATCATATTCTTTACATAATCGGCATGTCCTGGACAGTCAATGTGAGCATAGTGACGAGCTTTTGTTTCGTATTCAACATGGGCAGTATTAATTGTAATACCACGAGCTTTTTCTTCAGGAGCTGCATCAATTTGGTCGTAACGACGAGCTTCTGCTAATCCTGTTTTAGATAAGTAAGTACAAAGAGCTGCTGTTAATGTTGTTTTACCGTGGTCAATATGTCCAATAGTTCCAATGTTAACATGTGGTTTACTACGATCGAATTTTTGTTTAGCCATAACAATATTATATACATTTTTGATTTTTTGGTTGGAAAAGGTAAAAGGGGAATGTTGTTATTTATAATAAAGGAAATGAGTAACGAGCAAAAAACTGTTGAGCTTCAGTTACGTAACTTACAAAAAAAACTAATCATTAACGAAACACTATCTCAAAGTTTTTATACCAGATTTAACGATAAGTCGGATTCTATTTTTGATTTCGCGGTTTTTTTGAAAAAGAATAATATTGATTTTGCTAAAATTATCAAAGGAGAAAAAATTACAATTGACTATAGTGAAGAAAACAATGATTTTTTTAATAAACTAAAAAATTTAAACAATAAGAACGAGAAAAAGATTCGTGAGAGTGGTGTTGATTCCTTATTTATTGGATGACCTTATATTACAGGAGTGCAGAAAAAGACAAAAATAAAGGATAATGATTTTTCAAGTTTATATCGTTCCCCTTTATTCTTATGAAAAGTAAAGATAGAGTTTAAAAGCAATATAAAGGTTATTTTATGTATTGAACCCGATTTAAATAACGAGATCAAACCCATATTAAACTTAACCTTACTTTCTCGTATTAGTTTAGAAAATAATAAACACATTAATATATTTGATGTTGAAATATTACCTTTTTCAGACAATTCTTTCACTTCAAATATATTTGAATTTTTTAAGAATATCGGATTAAATTTTGATAAAGAAGGAGAAGAAAACCTTTTTGATATTTTAAAAAACTTTACTACTAAACATTTTATTGACGCTAAATCAAGCAAAGTTGAGGTGATGAAGAAGATTGAAAATCATTATGAGAAAATAGAACCTTTTTGTTGTTTAGGAATCTACAGTTTTAAAAATGCTTCTTTAATCGAAATGTACAATCAAATTATTACAGATACAAAAGGAATAGACTTCTTTATAAAAATGAATCAAATGTTTTCTTTAAATAGAAATAATGACAACACTTTTAAAGAGAAAGATATTAAACAAATTACACCTTTAGACTATACCCAGAAACTAGCGATAAAAAAAGCATTATCATCTAATCTTGTTATTCAAGGACCTCCTGGAACCGGAAAAAGTCAAACTATTGCTAATATTATCGCGAATGCTATATTGAATGATAAATCGGTTTTATTCGTTAGCGAAAAATATGTGGCAGCAGAGGTTGTTGAAAAAAGATTAGGGACATTAAATAATTTTTCCATCCCTCTTTTTGATTTGTATGATAGCGAGAATAAGAATATTTTTTATGATAAGGTGAAAAAGATCGGAACATTACTTTCAAATTCTTCCTCTTCCTACGCAGATCATGAAAAAGCCGATGACATAGATAAAAAAATTGATAATGATTTTCATCTTTTGCAACAATATTCATCTTTTAAAAGGAAGCAGGACACCAGAATTAACCTTGAATTTTTAGAAAAGAACTACACGAAATTTAATGAATACAAAAAATGAAGCGAAGAATTGAATGAGAATCTGAATTTTGAAAATGAATCTGAATTTTGAGACTTCGTGGCGGAATATAGTGAATTAAAACAATTCTATCATACTTATATTGAAATCATTAATAATTTTCACCTCCCTTTAGAAAGAATCCAAGAAATTTGCGACATAACCAATTTTATTGATTTTCGAAAAATGAATATGAATTTTTTTGACCAAATCGTTACCTTTATTAAGAAAAAGAAAATGGTTACAAAATTCTCAAGCATTGCAAGAAAGGATAATAAAAAGTTTTACAATAAGAATAAGAAACTATGCGATTTTTTTCTTTCAATGAATGAAGATATTAAGAATAAGATCGGTTCCTTCGACTTGGGGAAATTTAATTCTTATTTAGAGAAAAGAAATCACAGCCGATTCTTGCAATTGGAAATTTTTTTAACAAAATATAACCAAAGCAATTTTTCTTTTTCTGAACTTAAACAATATATTGCTTACCAAGAGTTTTGCCGAACAAACCAAGAAATATTACGATTCGCTAACCAATATAGTGAGGTGAAGAATGAGATTAAAAAACTAATGAAGGAAAAAATGGAATTTGATACTTCATTCCTTTTTGATACAAAATTAGAAAGATTAATAGCAAAACGAAACGAAGTAGAAAATCATCATTTATTAAAAGATATCTCGGATCTGGTAAATCTTGCAGGAAATATCAAGAAAAGAAACTTAGACTGAGTTATTCATAAATTCAGTTCTGCGATTAAAGAACTTTTCCCAATAATTATTACAAACCCAGATACTGCCGCTTCTTTATTTCGTGAATGAAAGTTTGATTATGTAATTATTGATGAGGCTTCGCAAATGACACTTGAAAGATCTATTCCTATGCTTTATTTAGCAGAAAAAAGTATTATTTCAGGAGATAAACAACAAATGCCTCCTTCCTCCTTTTTCATGTCCACTATCGAAGAAGAATATGTTGGTTTTAATGATAAAGTTGAGGATTATATTAAAGACTCTTTTGAAGAATATGATAATGCTGCTTCTTTATTGGAATATGTGGAAAAGAAATATGAGAACATTATGCTTAATTATCATTATCGTTCAACAAAGACAGAATTGATTCAGTTCTCTAATGTTTGTTTCTATGGAGGGGGGTTGGTGGTTGCTGATTCTTCGAAAGATAACAAACTAGGGATTGAATTGATCGAAGTAGAAGATGGAGTTTGAGAAAATGGGGTTAATTTAAAAGAAGCTGAAAGAGTAAAGGAATTGGTATTGAAACTTGTTCGAAAACCAAAACATGGTTCAATTGGGGTTATTACCTTTAATATTAACCAGAAAAATCTAATTGAATCTTTGTTGGAAAAAAGTAATGATGGGGATTATTTGGAAGAGAAGAAAAGAATCAATACTAATAATGAAGACAATTCCATTTTTATTAAGAATTTAGAAAACATCCAAGGAGATGAAAGAGATATTATTATTATTTCTGTCGCTTATGCAAAGGATGAAAATGGCAGATTTTTAAACTCATTTGGCCCAATAAATCAAAGTTGTGGGGAGAACCGAATTAATGTCGCTATTTCTCGTTCTAAAGAAAAAATCTATTTGTTTAAATCTTTTAATTCTTCTTTAATTAATTCAACATTAAATAAAGGCACTAGCATTTTCCATGATTATTTGTTGTACGTGGAATTGTTAGCAAACACGAAAAACCTTTATTCAAAAGAGATTAATGCATTATTTAGTTCCTACTTGCCAAAACCAATCGCTAAGAATGAAAAAATAAAAAATGAAATTACTTTCACATCGATGTTTGAAAAGAATATTTATGATTTATTAATAAAAGAAATCGACCCAGCTTTATTTGAAGTAAGTTTACATGTTCAACAAGGTTCTTATCAAATCAATATTGCAATAAAGAGTAAAAAAACTAAATCATACGTCTTAGCGATAGAATGCGATGGATGCGGAGAGCTTGTTAATGAAACACAAAAGGAGAAAGATTTTTATCGACAAAGCTATTTAGAAGAAAGAGGATGAAAATTTTATAGTATCGATTTGATTGAATGATATTTTAATGAAAAGGCACAAAGAGTTTATATACAAGAAATTCTTTCTTTAGTCACAAACACCAATAAGGAATAGGTTTTCTTATTACAAAGTGTAAGAAAATTCATCACCGTTATCATCACCGCCTAATGGGTGACAAACCATTCGATATTTAGCCACACCGCCAGAAACAGAAACGTATACTTTAACAAAACTACCAGTATGATAGTCGCCATCTGGGTGGGATGCATCTCATGAATAAATCATTTTTTCTCCTTCTCCTTCAACAGCGTCCATTGTTCATTTATGATAAGCATCGGTATAAGCATTAAGGTTTGAAGCCGTTGTACAAGCATAAATATCTAACTCGAAATGGCAACATTTTTGATTAGAAGCATTAACGTATCCCATCATCACAGCATTTTTGATCATTCCGTCTGAGGAATACAATCCTCAGCTAGTTTCCCTACTAATATTTCTAGCAACACCAACTCTGATATTTTTCATAGATGTGAAAGTGCGTTGAGATCCGGAACTATTATTGGCATAGAAATTAAGTTTAGCTGAAGATTGAGTCCCTGCCGGATTTTTGAAATCCTTTGTTTCCGCTTTTACTTTAACGTTTAAATTAGGGTGTGCAATATTAACAATTTGCGTATCGTTTGAATAAACATTTTCAAAATTAGTTTGATTGTCAATAACGGTTTCTATACCATTTCCTTTAAAATTAGTATTTGCTAATGCTGTGCTTGCATGTTTCACTGGAATAGCCTTAGAAGTTCCTGGAGATAAATATATGGAAGTATAATTGTTGTCGACAAAAACAGCTTGTTGGGCATCTTGATGAATAGGAATGCTTATCATTATTTTTGAAGTGGCAGCATCGGGATTTGAGGGAGGGATATTTGATGAAAATATACAAAGGTTTGCAACTAAGGAGTAATTATCTGAATAATCAAGGAAAGGGGAGTTATCCGTATATTGAAAAGTTCAAGTGTTTGCTAAAATATCACCAGTTGTTTTTACTCTTCGTAATCCAATAACACTTTCATCTGCCAATCTGGTTCCATTTTTCATAAAATAATAGGACCAAGCGGCATATGGTTGATTGTCAACTGACCTATCGGTGTTGGGTAGGGGATCTTTATCACCTTCATGGTTTTTTTTAGCTTCGGCAGTGGTTCAATTTTCTTTTCCAAAAAACGAGTTAACAGTTATGGAAGGATCGTTGATATAAGGAGTATAATAATCATTTGTAATAGAACCTGATATTTTGGCAACAAATAAGGAAACATCTAAACTAGCGAAATAACGTTTAGGACCGTCACTAATTTTTTCATAAGCCAATAAACGGAATTTGTATAAACCTTGATTTAACGTAGTACTTCCTTTAACTTTTATTTTACCAGTTCCTTTTCCTGAGTCTGTAATATAGGTGGAAAAATAACCTCCAGGAGGATCATCATGCAATGCATCAGCTTTCACCAATTCGTATCCAATATTGGAGGGATTGACCGTGTTATTGTCGTAATGACTGGATTTTTTGCAAGTATATTCTGGACTTTCTGTTGTTGTTAACGCATCAAAGAGAAGGACTTTTTCTCCAATAATATCATACTTATAGGAAGATACTTTTAATTTTCTTTTTAGAATGAAAGGGGTAGATCCGACATAACAAGTGACAGAAGCTGTAATATCTTCACTATCTTTATATTTGTCACTAGAAATATCTAATCCGGCAGTGTGGAAAGTTGCGGCAGTGGTGGATTTGTCTGGGTCATTAAAATTAATTCGGTAATAATTTGAAGAATCAGAGTTGTGTCAGACTCATTTTGTAATCGCTCTCATAGAACTTTCGAATAGGAGATTATCTCAAAGGAAGCCAGAATACACGACTGGGGCAATTTTAGAGTTAGTCGTCGAAGAAGATCCTGGATATGTAAAAAATTCATCAAGATAGGAAGGAATGTAACTAGAAGAGTAAAGTTCTAGTGAGGTTAATGTTACTTCTAAGGAAGCTAATAGCGAATGATCTATTTTGTTTTTTAATGTGATAGTGTAATAAAATTCATCAGGCATTTTATTTTTTGAAGAGTCAGCTGAGGAAAAAGTATTGTTTCAATTAATATTTACACTTTCTTGTAAAGAACCATCGCCATAACCATTTTGGAAATCGGTAATATTGGTAAGATTAATAACGGGTTTTTCGTTATTATTGTTATTAATAGATCATTCTACATTATCTTTATCAACTTTAATAGCTTGAGAATTTTTTGCTACTTTTGTTGTATATTTATATTCACCATTACTATAAGTTCCGTCAGCATTTTTAACACCATAACCTTCAGTATCGACACTGGAGAATAATTGGGTTGGCCCTTCTATAACAAATAAGGCCGCATTGAAAGTAATAGTAGTTGAAACTGTTAAGGTGGAAGGATCTGGGTTGATAAACGGGAAAATATCTCTATTATTTTTTGCGGTTAGATAATCGACTCTTGTAATTGTTAAAGAGAAATTGTCTTGTTTATTTGTTTTTAAAGTGATATCCAAAGTTTCAACAGGATCAGTTTTGTTAGATAATTCAATTAAAGCATCATCTTCATTTCCAGTAAAAGAATAAGAGTAACCGTCATTAACTAAAGGATAAGCGGGCATTGAAGAGGGACTTGTGTGGTTTATATGCATTTTCTTCTTTGAACCGTTTGCTAAGCAGAATTGAGTAACTTCATTTTGATAATTAGATGATTCGTCGGTGATATACATTCTATCATAGATGAATTGAATTGATAAGCCAACAGGAATAAAACCGGGACAGTTTCAAGTTAAAGTGATGAAGATGTCAGGGTTTTTACTTTCGACTTTAACATCCTTAGGAATAAAATAAAATCGACGGTTAGTATAGTCGAATTTAAGTCAAGTAGGAAGATCACTACCATCTCGTAATTTTAAAGTTATTGTAGATTCATCCAAAGGACTTTCATTATTGCTTGAAAATTCATAATCGGTTAAATATTTTGCCGAATAGAAGGTTGTTGTTAAATCTTTTTTCCTAATATCAAAAATGATGTATTCTTGAGGGAGAAAAAAAGATGTATCTTGTTTAATGCTAACAGAAATATATTTGGAATCAATTAATGTTGGTTTGCCGTCATTAAGAAAAGAAGCAGATATTTTGATTCGATAAACTCCCGCACATGTTCATCTATAAGAGTTGCTTGATTTGAAATGAAAAGTTGCTGAGCTTTCTTTGATTTCGAAATTGAAAAATTCAAGTTTATCATTAACATTGATATTTAAATATTCGATTTCTCAATTAATTTTAGAATAAAGAGGATTGTCATCAGAATCTTTTAATGAAAAATCGATATCACTTGATTTTGTTGAAGAGAAGGTATAATTATCGGAGTCAGAAAATATTTTAAACTTTTT
>JAITDD010000023.1 GCA_031282725.1 Mycoplasmataceae bacterium | reverse complement strand
TGAGGGTCGATCAGTTTGGAACAGAGCTCTCGGTACAATAAAATCAACAACTGATCTAACCCAAGCAAATCAATCTTCTAATTCTAATGTATCCACTGAAATAGAAACATCCTCATCTTCCAACCTCCTCGGACTTCAATCAATAAGCGGAGACACTAAAAATCGCGACACAAACACTAACCGACCACAATTGCAGAGGCTGCTGAAAAAGTCCACAAAAAGTGATAAATTCGCTGTTTTTTTTATAAATTATTTACGCAAACTGTAGGAATATGATATAATTGTTTATGAATGTTTCATTAGTTCGTAATCACCTCGATTCTTTGTCCAGAAATATCAGATATGTCAGCATGAAGACTATCGATAATACTATTTTTATAAACTGTGAAATTAAATCTTCAACTAAAAACGTCTGTCGATATACTTCAAAGATCGTCAAAGATATCCCGTTAAACGGATATAAGGTGGTTCTTAAGCTAAAAGTTAAACGTTATTATATCAACTATGCGTTAAATAAAAAATCCTATCTTGAACCTCTGCCATTTCTAGATGCCACAACCCGTCGGACTGTTCGCTTGGATCAATTGATAAAAACGAAGTTAATTAGAGATAATGCTTACTCTTTATCTAACAAGCTTAAACACGAAAATGTCGTTGATATTTCAGACAAGGTAATTCATTACATTACCAAAGGGAGAAAAAAATATGGTAAATTATCAAAAGATTGATCGGATGCAACTGTTAGCAGACACTCCGCTCTATCAAGCAATCTTATTTAAGGATGACTTCTATTTCTTTCTAGCAACCGAAATAGATTTCACTCCCCTTGAAGAAAAAATAGCTAAATCTTTTTCCCAAGAAATGGGCCGATTAGGAACAAGTGTCGAACTAATATCAAGAATTTTCATTATAAAACACAATGAAGATATTGCGGATCGCGACTTGATTAAAAAATGCACAACTGACATGCAGATGAAATTTTTTCTCGGGCTTAAACCAGAAGATACTGGTTTCATCACGCATTCAACATTAACTAAACTTAGAAAAAATCATTTTATTTCTTTCCTTGATGTAAATGCTTGCATCAAGTTTACACTGGATATTGCAAAGTCAAAAGGTATTGCTTTTTCTGGAAATCATCTCATCGATTCAACACATACTAATTCAAAATTTAATTTTAAAAATCCTTGGGAATATATAGCAAGTTTTATTAAAAAAATAAATGATTTTCTTAACGATTTTTCGAAAGAAACACTATCAAATCTCCCCAATATTCCCGTTCAACATAACAATAAAATTTGGTTTGACTACGCAAAAAAACTTGTTGAAATAATAAAAAAAGATGCCAAATTAAATGAACTCATGCAGGCAAAAAAGGAATATAATCGTTTGGTAGAGATTTTGGAAGATGGCTTAGACGCTCTAACTATAGAGATTCAAAACATCAATGATGCAAAAGTTGGCTATAAAAACTCGATCGCCCCTTTTTATGGGTTTAAAACGCATATAGGTGTCGATCCTGAAAATTTACTAATCACAGGAGCGATTGCAACATTAGGAAACGAGAGTGATTATAAAAATGCCATTGTCTTAATCAATCAAATTAGGGAAAATGGTTGTGCTATAAACGCAATAGTCGGCGATAAAGCCTATTGGGGAGTAGATTTGATAGAAAAAGCGAATAATGAAAATTGGCTGTTAGTATCCGATCCCGAGAAACGTTATCAAGAGCATAAAGAACATCCTTATTTTACATATAACAAAGATAGTAAAACATATATCTGTTTAGCAGGAAATAGTTCTAGTTCCGTATGGCAAAGTAAAACTAAAGCGGGAGCAAAACTAGATGTGTATTCATTTAAAGCGTCGGTTTGCCGAACGTGTCCACACAAAGAAAAGTGTGGATATGTAGAACACCATGGTAGACCACGAGTGTATTCTAGGTTTGTTGAAGCAAACTCGTTGTATTTAGAACACATTAAAAAAAATGCAACTAAGGAATATAAGGAGCTTAAAGCATTGCGTTTTTTAATTGAACAAAAAAACGCCGATTTAAAAAGTAATTATGGATATCGAATATCAACTTATCAAAAGGAGATTGGAATGAATATGCAAGCGGCATTCTCTATAATGACATGTAATCTAAAGCGTGAATTTACAATACTAAGCAAGAGCAATCGACAGAAGACAACGTAGTTATAGTCTCTAGACGCAAAGGATGGACAGTAGAATAACGCTATTTTTTTATTGATAAGTCCCAGATTTGAAATAAAATATAAATTTACAACGAAAAAATACATTTTTCTCCTAAAAAACACACGATAAAAATGATACAAAAAACTCAATAAAATGAAAAAATATAATTGAAAAATAAAATCGACTAAAAATACATATTTAGTACTTTTTCAGCAGACTCACAACTTCAAACGTCATATCGTCGTGCTAATGATCTTTATGGAACAGCTATAGTCCCCGACGACAGTACGACAAATAATATCAACGGAGCGAGAGCACGGACGGGACAGCCTTACTCGTTATACTCGTTCGGCCGTCCCTTTAAAATAAACCAAAAGATATCTCGAAAGTCGATAATTATCATTATCTATATAGGAAAATTGGAAAGAGA
>JAITDD010000037.1 GCA_031282725.1 Mycoplasmataceae bacterium | reverse complement strand
CTTGGGTTTTTCGCACTAGTTAAATTGTCGGCTTCAATTTCTTCAATATCCGTTATTGGCAAAAAAAACGGGCGAATATATTGCACGCACCACTCGGCATCTTGGGCGAGAAAAAGTATCCCGACTTGTGCAGTTGTAGGGAGCGAAAGACATAATATCTAATTTGACTTGTGATTCATTTGCCACTTAATGGTGAGGAAAGCTTATATATTTCATGTTTCAACTCCTAACTTGAATTTTTTAAGTTCTTTAATGTAGGTTTTAAAGTCTCCAATATTGATTCCTATTTTATCTAAAAAATCTATTTTATATGCTTCAAAGACTCTCTTTGCATCATCAAGAATTTCGTCTTCATTGGATAATACGGTGTCTTTCTCTTCATCTAGTTTATTTTTATATTTTAAAGCACCACCAATTTGGTTTAATAGTATTTTTCCTTCTTCTAACTCTTTTAATGTCATTCTCTTTAAAAAACGTTGTAATCGTTCGACTGACATATCTACACCAGATAATTTTAATTGATATTGTAGCAATCGAAGCACTGTTATAGCAATATAACAAATCATAAAATGACTTATTATACTCTCTTTCTTATAATGGTATATTGGTCGAAACTCTAAGTCTGTTTTGCTTATCCTGAATGTTGCTTCTACTTCTAATAAGCCATGGTATGCTTCTCGTATTTTAGTATTTTCCATTTCAAGTTCAGATGTTATGATACAAGTATACCCATCTAATTTCTCTTCTCTTTCAATTTTCTCATAATCAACTTCATATTGGATATCGGTTTTATCAAGCTTCTTTTTAGTTGTAGGATCTATTGCCACTCTTTTAGCATATTCACGAGCATCACGTCCCATTTCAATTGTTCTATTGGCAATGCCTTTTTTTAATTTAGCTATCTTTTCGTTTCGTTTTTGTCTTGCCATTTGTTGATCTTCTAAATTCCAATATAATAATGCCTTGACATCCATTTCTTCTTTTATATACTCGCCATTGTCGTTTTTATAAAGTCGTTGAATAGTGTGAATCACATCCTTTTCTTTATAATAAACTTCGCCTTTTTCATTTTTCTTTTCTGCCCATCCAGAAGATTTTTCTATATATGGTAAGTAATTATTGCCTTTTTTCCCTCGTAGAATTTGACTAAATATAAAGCCATCTCCTTGATTATAAAGATGAAAAATGTTGCTACTATTATTTAATCCTTTATCAGCAACAGCAATTACCCGTTTCATATTGTTGGCTTTTTTAATACGACCGACTCCACCAATCAGTTTTCCACTTTCTGATTCATTTCCGGGATATATTTCAATATCTAATGGCAATCCATTACAATCGAGAAAAACGGCAACACCAACAATCGGATCAAGTCGGTGTTCTTTGGAAACTCCCTTTTTTCTTAACGCCCCTTCGGCTAAATCATTAAAATCAATAGTGGTAAAATAATTAGTTCCATCGTAAAAAACAAAAGAACCATTACGTGGGAAAATCTCTCCTATTGATTTACTCATTGTCTTTTGAACTAAATCGAAAATATCTGGCAAATATGTAAAACATCGATAAACATCAGATAAAGAAAATGTATATTTCTTCCCAAAGTAATTGTTTAGATGTTGATAAGATGCTCTTTTAGAATCGGGATCTAAAATTCTTTCGAAAGTGAAAAACTGAATAATGTCCCAAAATCTATATTTCACATTCAGATTTAAACTATCTTGATAATCATCAATAACTTTCTTAATTTTGAGAGTATCCAGCACTATTTCCAACAAATTGTGACCATAATAATAGTCCTTGTTAATGGGAGAGTTGTTGTAATTATCTTCTTTCCTAATCCTAAAGGTAATTTCCTCATTCTCCTTTTTTTCTAATTGAATGAGTTCGTTTTCGACGGATTTCAGGAAAGCTTCTTGATCAGGTTGATCTTCGAGAACACCACAGGACTTGACAACTTTATCTCTCACCTTGTTGGAAGAATCACGAAATTTGTGGATGATTAACACCGAAGTTCTAATTTTTCCATCCGCTCTTTTTTTAGCCGTTTTTTTGATAAACACCGCGCCCTCCTACTCCCCACAACTCCCCACTAATATTATAATATATTTTTCACTAAAAAAACATCGAAAAAGAACAATAAATAAAAAAATAACCCCTATAAATAGGGGATACTGTTAATATTTTAAATAAAGTAATCAATCTTTAATCGACTTTTGTCCCACATTAGTCCCACATCTGCACAAGTCGGGATATACTACAACAGATAATTTTTTTGAAAATAAAAGCTTTCAAACTACTATCTTTATGGGTTTTGATAAGGAAAATATTTCTCAATCAATTGTATGGTTGTGCAATGGCAGAAAAATGCGTTAGAAAAGGGCGAAAAACAAGAACCGTGATAATAGATATTGAACAATATAAAGCAATGATGAGCGTAAAAAAAGATATGATGAGAGAAGAAAGAATAGCATTTTATAAACAACGCAAACATAATTGCGAAACACCAAATTCGTTCTACAAAACAG
>JAITDD010000030.1 GCA_031282725.1 Mycoplasmataceae bacterium | reverse complement strand
AAAAAAAAATTGGCTTTTTTAGCTCTATTTTAGTTGGGATTTCTTGCGTTAGCATTCCCTCTTTATTATTGTGTTTAGGTACAAGCAAAATGAACCAAAATCAATTAAATTATCCGTTAGGTAGCATTATTTTGTCCAATTCCGCCACTCCGAATACATATTATGGCGGACAATGAACTGATGTAACAAAAACAACAAAACCAACTACATGAAGTCCGATTAATTTTGCTTTCGATAATAAAATTTCTACTAGGTATTGTTATTTCTATTATTTTAACGATCAAGGTTTTGAATATTCCATTCCTCCAAGATTCGATTTTTTATTAAAAAATGGCGGAGGCAATACTACTCCATATTGTGCTTTTACCTTATCGCTAGATTCCAACTCTACTTCTGGTTCTGACAAAATAGGTTCAGTTTATGCTCATGTTTATTTTAATGAATCGGGAAGTGGAATAGATTCGGACAAAATATTTACATCAAATAGTACTGATTCAGAAGATTATTCTTACTTTATCCATGTATCATGACCTTTTATTTTAACTTCTGGTTCTGTAACCCGTTATGTTGTGTTAATTAAATTTAAACTTGATGGCATTCGAGTTAATTTCACTTTTATGAATCAACATTACAAGTATGCATTATTTACTCCTGTAACAACAGATGCTGCTCCTACTACTGATGAAGTTAAGAATGCGCTTCAATATCCTAACTATCTTCCAGAAGGATTCCATCTTTATCAAAAAACCGCTAATTAATTTTCTTTAAAACATATTGTTTTTAGCGATAGGATATAATTATACATATGGAGAAAATATGTGTTATTGTCGACACTTCCGCTAATATAAAAAACGAAGAAATTCCTCATGTTTATACAGTTCCAATGATCATAAGTACTAATGATGGGGTTAATATCAAAACTCTTCACGATCAACAAGATATCACTCCTGACGAAATGTTAACAAGAATGATTGTGGGAGAAGTATTTAAAACAGCTTCACCTATTATGGGAGAGTGTATGGATCTTTTGGATAATCTCACAAAAAAATATGAACATGTTATTGTTATTGCTCTGCCAAAAACTATTAGCGGAACATATAATCAATGAGTTTTACTTTCCCACGACTATGATAATGTTAAGGTTTACGATTTCCCTATTGTTGGAGATGGGTGTAAAGAAATTGTTAAGGATGTTTTGAAATTAGGAGATGTTGAACAAATTGACAAATATATGCAAGAAGCTCCCAAAAAGAATGTGATTGCTATCATTTTAAATGAAACAAAATATCTTGTTCGTGGCGGAAGATTATCTGCTTTAAAAGGAATGGTGGCTTCTTTATTAAAGTTTAAGATTGTTCTTTACTTGAATAAAGATGGAGTTGCTTTATATGACAAAACTTTTAAACCTTCCTCTGTTATTTCTATTGTTAAGAAACTTTTTAAAGAAACTATTGGAGCAGACGTAACAAACATCGACTCCTCTTATATCTTCTCTTCAGGAATTTCTTCCTCTGCCAAACTAAGCAACCATGCAATGATCGAAGAATTAGAGAAGAACTTTAAAATCAAAGCCAACATAAAGAAATTGCCTTGTGTTATTGCCGCTCATGTTGGTCCTAATTATTGTGCTTTAAGCGTTAAAATTAAATAATTTAACAATGGAGAAAAAGATACGCAACTTCTGCATTATCGCCCACATAGATCACGGAAAATCTACCCTTTCCGATCGAATAATTGAATTAACGAATGGGGTGGAAAAAAGGGAAATGAAAGAACAAATCCTAGATTCTATGGAGATAGAAAGAGAAAGAGGTATCACAATTAAACTTAATGCCGTTCAATTAAAGTACAAAGATTATTTATTTCACTTAATAGACACACCAGGACATGTTGATTTTTCTTATGAAGTAAATCGAAGTCTTGCAGCCTGTGATGGAGCTTTATTGGTTGTTGATGCTACCCAAGGTGTTCAAGCACAAACATTAAGCAATGTATTTATGGCTTTAGAAAACAATCTATTTATTATTCCAGTGATTAATAAGATCGATTTACCTAACTCTGATGTTGAAAAAGCAAAAAGGCAGATTACGGAAAAGGTTGGAATAAATGCGAACAATGCTATTTGTGTTAGTGCCAAGACTGGACATAATGTAGATAAATTGTTAGATTTAATAATTGCCCAAATTCCACCTCCTTGGGGAAAAAAAGAGAAACCGTTAAGGTGTTTAATTTTCGATTCTTTTTACGAAAGACATAAAGGGGTAGTTTGTCTTATTCGAGTATTTGACGGTGTTATTAAGGTTGGGATGAAAATAAGAATGATGCATGCGAAAAAAGATTACATAGTATCAGAATTAGGAATCAGAACTCCCAAAAATATTAATAGGGAAGAATTATCAAGTGGAGAGGTAGGATGGGTTTGTGCTAATATTAAAAAATCATCAGAAGTCAATATTGGAGAAACGATAACTAATGCTTCTTTGCCTCAGGCTACGCAACTTCCTGGATATAAAAAAATATTGCCAATGGTTTATAGCGGAATCTACCCTGTTGATAATGGTGATTTTGATAAATTGAAAGATGCGATGGAAAAAATAACACTGACAGATGCGAGTTTATCTTACGAATTTGAAAACAGTTTAGCCTTAGGCAATGGAATACGTTGCGGTTTTTTAGGCTTACTCCATCTTGATGTGATTAAAGAAAGGATTTTTAAAGAATACAATCTTGATGTTATATTAACGATGCCGAGTGTTGTTTACGAAATAACATTGACTAATAATGAAGTAATCAAAATAGACAACCCAAGTAAATATCCAGAAGTTACAAGAATAAGAGAGATAAAAGAACCTATCGTGAAATTAACAATAATAACTCCAGAAGAGTATATTGGACCGATAATCGATTTTACAAAACTATTCCGATCGGAGTTTATCAAAATGAATAGTATCGACTCAGACAGGATGGAAATTATTTTTAATGCGCCTTTGGCAGAAATTATCTCATCGTTTTTTGATACGATTAAAAGTATCAGTAAAGGGTATGCGACTATTGACTATGATATTATTGGATATAAAAAGTCAGATTTAGTGAAGGTTGATATTTTACTTAATGGTGAAAAAGTAGATGCCTTAAGTTTTATTTCAGACAGAAATTTTGCTCAAAAAAAGGCAAGAGAGATTGTTGAAAGGGTAAAAGAGTTTGTTCCAAGACAGCAATTTGAATGTCCTATCCAAGCTTCTATTGGAGGAAAAATAATCGCCAGAGAAACAATCAAAGCTTATAGAAAAAATGTTTTAGCGAAATGTTATGGAGGAGATATTACAAGACAAATGAAATTGTTGCAAGCCCAAAAGATTGGAAAGAAGAAACTAAAAGCAATAGGAAAAGTCAATTTATCCTCCGATGTTTTTGTGAATATATTGAAAAAAGGATAGACGGAATCTTTACAAAACAAGCTATTAATTAAAAAAAGCAGTTTTAGTTTTCAAGGCTCAATCCAGTGATGCAACTCCAGTTTAACTGTTTACTCTCTTTCGTTTTTATTCTGTCGTTAATTTAAATTCAGTGGCGTATTTTTATGAAATTCCGTAAATCGAACCAATTAGCATCGAAACAGGAATTAGTGAAAAAATAATGATTGAATAATTAGAGGAAAGTCATTTGAACTTTTGAATCGGGGTAGCTTTAAAAAAAAATACTGTAAAACAAAAAGCAATTAAAAAACCCATCGATACATCAGAGGTATAATGAGCGCCAGCCATAACTCGTGAAAAAGCAACAATTATTACTAATGCAATAGGGGCAATAAATAAAAAAAGTTGTCATTTTTTTGTCTTAAATTTATTACAAAATAAAGGTAAAAAAGCAAGAGTTAAAAAAGAAGATGTGTATGATGTGTGAGCACTAGGAAAAGATTTTGTATGATCAGTTTTAATGCCAGCAAAAACATTATCACGATCTAAATGAACAAGCTCATACCAGTTTTGGAAACGATTTAAATCACCGCCAAAGTCATACATAATGGAACGAAAACGAATACGGGGTAATAAATTTTTTAATATGCTGACTGTAAAAAACGTGAATGTTATTATTGCTATGCTGATAATTGATCACTTCAATAATTGAACAATGGTTTCTTTGCTAAATGTCTTTATAAATAAATAAGTACTCAATCAAATCAAAATTCCTAAAATTAAAGCCAAACAAATCGATAGCATTTGTAAGGATGAATCGTAA
The DNA here is from genome assembly GCA_031282725.1 of Mycoplasmataceae bacterium. Classification (GTDB taxonomy): domain Bacteria; phylum Bacillota_I; class Bacilli_A; order Mycoplasmatales; family Mycoplasmoidaceae; genus Malacoplasma_A. Next base: position 9,320 of record JAITDD010000030.1, on the reverse strand, counting down.
CTTCATTTCTGATTTGTAAAAATATCAATAACAGCATAAATTTCATCTTGATAAATTTCATTAACAACAAATGCGATAGAAGAACAAAACACAATTGTTTGCAGAACGAGTGATAATTTTTTTGAATTAATAAATTTTAAATTAAATCCTAAAATATTAATGCAAAAGCAAATGATTAAACTGATTGTGATACAACCAATAACTTCAAAAAAATTGCTAAAAATATTGCTTGTATAATACTGGCCATTTTTTAGTCAGGGTGATGCTAAAAACTTTGATATACGCAAATCAAAAAATGAACCAATTAAAAGGAATAATATCCCAATAAAAAAAGCTGAGAATATTAAAATATTTGGAAGACTGAAAATATTTTTTTTGCAAACTAAAAGCGGTTTAGTACTACATTGAAGCATCGGAAGTAGGGTAGATTTTAAAATTATTATATTTTTGGCTGGAGGAAAATTTTAGACAGATTCGTTGTTTTGCACAAATAACACATGAAATCTTTCCAAACAAACATTCTCTACATTTAAGATGAGAATTAAATGCATATCTAAATATTAGTTTCATTATTATTTTTTCCGTAATTAACAAATATTTACACAAGAAGTGAAAATTTTAAATGGAACTGCGAAAATCAGGAAAAAATGACACCTTTTTTTGTTAAAAAAATATCACCAAACAAATAAATATAATATATTCAAATGAAAAACAGTAAAACTTTTAACATTGAAAAAACAAATAAAACAAAATTATTAGAAAGAGCAAAATTAGAACCAACAGGAACCATTAATGTTTCAGCTGTTCCTTATTCTGACACTTCTTATTCTACAATGCCAATTAGAGATTTACAATATACATTAGAATTCGACGAACACAGTAAAGCTGATAAAAAAATAATCAAAGAAATTTTGGAATTTAAATTAAAAAATAAATAATTATTCGTTTGTTTTCCCGAACTTTCTAACCTTTATAAATATTATTTATAATGTTAGTATAAGTTAATTTCAACTCTTTTAAACCCTATTTTTTAATGCAAGATAATAATAAACAACAGAAAGATAATATTAGAGCAACTAATGCCTTTGAAAGTTCATCATTTATCCGAAAACTTAAATACTTATTTTTAAACTCAGCACAAAAAAGAATTTACAAAGAATTATTAAAAAACTCTAAAACTAAAGATGCTTTTAAAACAGATTTTAACAAGGAAAATGTCTTTGAAGTTGTTAATTTTAATTTTTGATACGATAAGAAAGAAAAACATATTCTTAAAGATATCAATATCAATATTAAACGTAACAAAGTGACGGCGTTAATCGGTCCTTCAGGATGCGGAAAATCTACATTTATTCGTTGTTTAAATAGAATGAATAATCAAATCAATAATACCAGTTTTGACGGGAATATTTTTTTTGATGATGGAACGAACTTATCGAGTAAAAAATTATCAACTCTTGAATTAACGACCCGTGTGGGCATGATTTTTCAAAAACCTTCTCCCTTTCCTATGAGTATTTATGATAATGTTGCATACGGACCTCGTTCTCATGGAATTAATGAAAAAAAGATATTAGATAAAATTGTGATTGAATCTTTGAAAGATGCTGCATTGTGAGAAGAAGTTAAACATAATTTATTTGACTCAGGAACATCTTTATCAGGAGGACAGCAACAACGTTTATGCATTGCAAGAGCTATCGCATTAAAGCCCGAGGTATTATTAATGGACGAGCCAACAAGTGGATTAGACCCAATATCCACAAGTAAGATCGAAAATTTAATTAATCAATTAAAAAAACATTTTACAATTATTATCGTCACACATTCAATGGCGCAGGCTCAGCGAATAAGTGATGAAACTATTTTCTTTTGACAAGGAAGAACTATTGAAGAAGGTTTGACATCGCAAATATTTACTTCTCCAAAAAATACTAAAACTAAAGAATATGTTTCTGGAAAAATTGGCTAATGAATCATTGAATTAAAAAATCACTATCAATTTTTATTCTTTTAATACCCACAGGACTGATTGTTGGTTTTTCTAATAGTTGATCGAATAAAATTGCTATTTCATGTGTTGGTTCTAGCGCTGTAAAACCTTTTTTAGAAATTCTGGCAAATAATTACATGAAAACAAATAAAGAATTTGATATCACTATTGAAACAGGTGGAAGCGGTTTTGGAATTCAACAGATTGCGAAAGGCTTCGCGAACATTGGTGATGCTTCAAAAGATCCTTATAAAGCTGTTAAAGGGAAAGAAAATAACGGAAAAGATGGGTTTAGACAACAATGAGAAAAAAACAAAATTAAAACCATAACCATTGGCTGGGAAGGTATTTGTATGGTATATATCCCTCCCAAAGATCTACATTTGAATTATGAAACTTTGAACAAAATTTTAGTTGTCAAAAATAGTAATATTAATAATTTAATGAGAATATTTACCGGAATTAATGACCCGTCTCACAAAATCGATAATCCAACCTTATACGATTTTTATAACGAAAACTCTAATTTAAGCTTAGAACAACAAGAATTACTTAAAAAAACATCTATAAAACCTTATGTTCGTGCAGGTGGAGCTTTAACATCTGGAACCGCTTACTCATTTGTTAATGAAAGTAATTTTTCTCAATTCAAAAACGACGACACTCATTTATCCAAGGAACAACGAGCAGCTTTTGATAATGGAAGTTATGGAATAAATTATGGTATTCAACAAACAGATGAAGCTAATAGCCGTGCTTGAGATATATTCGCAAAATCAGATAACTCAGGACAAATTATTTATCTTTCTTCTGGGTTTATTAATCAAAATATAGATTTGATAAAAGCAAAAGGTTACGGAATTATGGCTTATGGAGATAATGCGACAAGTTACGATGTTAATTTAATCGATACAGTAAATGGATACAATTGATTTCGTCCTCTTAATACAATGATTAATGTAACCGGAAAAAACGAGCCTAATGCAGAAATGAGATTTATTAAAATGCTATTATCAAAAGAATATAAAGACAAATTAGCATCAATTGGTGCAAAATCTTTAGATTCAGATAATGAAATCTCACAAATGTTTCCCAATGGAATCGATAATATTTGGTTATCAGATTACGAATTGGCTTCACTTAATCCGAATTGAAGTTGAGAAAATGACGAACAATATCATCACTTCGCACCGATTCCAATGAATATAAGATAAAATGATAGCAAATAATTTATTAAAAAACAAACAACGAGCAGATAAAATATCAAAAGTAATTTCTTTATCTTTATCATGATTATTTTCACTAGTTTTCTTTTTACTAATTATTTTTATCATCATTGCTTCTATACCAGGATTTAAATCGTATGGGCTGAGTATTTTTGGCAGTGAATTTGATATGTCGCACAATAAAGCTAGTGTATGACTTCCTCTTTGTGTTACCCTTTTAATTTCGGGACTTGCAATCATTATTTCTTCACCTATTGGAATCAAAACAGCTATTTTTATTAAATATCGTTTACCAATGAAATATCAAAAAGGTGTACGAATCGCGATTGAATTATTAGCCGATATTCCTTCTGTTATCTTTGGTTTATTTGCTTGTGATATACTCGGGGTGGTTTTGAAATATATTTTCCAAATGTCAACTTCTTACAATCTTGTTACCGCGGGATTTATGCTAGTATTTATGGTTCTTCCAACAATCGTTTCTTTTTCATTAACTTCGCTAGATAATGTTGATAAATCTTTAATCTCCGCCTCTATGGTTTTAGGTAACACAAAAACTCGTTCAATTTATAAAGTTTGCAAAAAAGAAGCCAGTAACGGAATTATTGTTGGAGTAATTATTGCTTTTGCTCGGGCTATTGGAGAAACAATGGCGGTTTCGATGATTCTTCAATCCCAAGGGTACGACAATATTTTCCATGAAGGATTTATGTCAGTTGCCACAAGTGGGTTGCGATCACTAGGAGCATTAATTGCCGCCAATATGTTTGCCGAAAGCGGAGGACCAAATTTACAATCTTTATTATTTGCATTTGGATTGTTTATGTTTATTTTCGTCATGATTTTAAACGGGATCGCAATGTATGCAACAAAGAAAAGAAATAAAACTAGATGAATGTGATGAAATAAATTTGAAAAAAGAATTGGTGAATTTATTGTTTTCATACCTACACAAATAAAAATAGGTTGAGAACGTTTAACATATCATTCAAAAACTAGTAAACAAGATGATTTATCAAAATATTTTTCGGATAGAATTAGAAAAAATCGTTTTGTTCACGTGTACACATTTTATAAGATGTTTTGGGAAATTGTTTCAATTACATTAACAATAGGGTTTTTAGCGTGAATTACTATTGATATTTTACATTTCGGATCAATTGCATTAGCACAACCAACGTGTAGTGTATTTAGTTTTACAAACAACTCAACAGGACAGGCATTTATGAATACGATATTAATTATCATAATTGCCATAGGGATCGGTTTGCCTTTGTCATTAATGATTGCTATTTATTTAAATGAGTTCGCCAAAGAAGGATGGGGTAAAAAAACTTTATTTTTCTTTATTGATTCATTAGGAGCAACCCCTTCTATTTTGTTTGGTATGTTTGGTTTGATTTTTTTTATTCAAACAATGGGAATGTCAGCTGATGGAAGTGCGGGTAAATCAATAATTGCCGGAGCTTTAACGATACTGATTGTTATTTTACCTGTATTTATAAGAACCATTCAACAAGCATTGCAATCAATACCTGAGGATTTAAAAATTAATTCTTATGCATTAGGAGCTAGTAAATGAGAAACAATTCGAAAAATCATATTGCCAACAGCTAGACAAAATATTACAACAGCGGTAATTTTATCTATTGGACGAATATTAGCGGAAACAGCACCTTTATATTTAACAAGTGGTTTAGCTTCGTCTAATTCTATTTCTTTGATTAATCCAGGTCAAACATTAACAACTAGAATCTATGCACAAATTTATACTGGTAATGTTAATGACGGGAAGAATATTATGTATGAATGTGCTATTGTTACTATGCTTCTTGTGCTATTGATTATTTTAACCGTTCATGTTGTTTTGCCCGCATACTATAGTTACAAACAAAGTCGAATCGAAAGTCAAAATATGCTTTCTTACGAAGAATATGAAAAGGATAGTGAAATGGAATGTTTTAAAAAAGAAAATGAAAAAGAAATTTTAGAGAATGAAAAGACGGACGTTTCTGAAAAATTAGAAGAAATAAAACCTCCTCCTAAAATTTAGAGTGCGAGATATTTAAAATGGTGTTGAGATTTTCATAGTCCAATATTTAGGAAAGTAATATTTGTTCTGCTAGTTTTAAGAATAGAAAACTACCAAAAAATGTACTATAAATAAGCCATTACTCCTAGATTTTACTTTTTACTATTAAATTATCGGCATAATTAAAGCTGACCATTTTATTGGTGATCGAGAAGATGGGAGTAATGATAAATGAGTTTACTACAATAATGACTGGAAAAATAATCATTCTAATTCCAATTCAATCATCAATAGGGACATTACCACTTAATTGAGAATCGAATACAGGCATAATAGTGATACTTGTTATTCCTTCTCCAAAAATTGTTAACGCCAGAACCGGAATAAAGAAAAAAGAGAATGTTTGGTTATCAGGTTTTACCTTAGCAGCTAATTCATTAATTCTTTTGTCATAGTAATCAATAAATTTAAACGATTTCTTTTTAAAGGACATGAACTTAAAATTAACTTTATCTAGATTATTTTTTTTCTTAAATAGATTAGTGTAATGTTTTTGGGTTAGAAGATATTTGTTTTTTAGATTATTATTCAAAATGGCAAGACGGATTTTTTTAGTATTGTTACATAAAAAGATAATATACATTAAGACAATAACTCCGGAACATATACTTCATAAAAAGATAAGAAGAAAGTATAAAGGAAGATTTTTTGAAACCCCTAAAAATTCGATATGAAACTCGCCATCTGTTGCAGTGATTGTTAGGAAATATGTAATTCAAGAACACGCAAGAAGACATAAAACAGAAACAATAACTAAACAATTTCATGTTTTATTTTTACTGATATTGATTACGGTTCTGATTAATCCAGCGAAAAAACCATATGCTAATGCGGCGATAAAATATCCATAGTGGAACATGCCTGCGGTTAAGATAACAGTTAGAAGATCGGTAATTGCTCCAATAAATAAACCAATAATAGGGCCAAACATTAAACCACCGATTTTAATTAAGATTCCTTCTATTGTACTTCTTCATCCAGGATAAGCACGAAAGAAGATTCCTAATATTCCGGCGCTTAAAACTGTAAGAATAATAATTATGGCGATAGAAATAGAAATTACCATCGAAATATTACTTATTCCTTTTGAATTAAGTTTAGGAAAAATATTAAAATATATTCGATATTTGTAAAATAAATAGATTTTTTTAATAATCAAAAAAAGAATTGTTAAAGTTACAAGAAGGAAGAATAAAAATATGCTAACATATTTACTAGTAAATATGTTGGTTTCTATATCAAAAGGCATTTATTTCATTATATTTATTGAATATAATTACATGAGTATGAACTTACCAAATGGAGTGATTTCGTTGGATTGTACTTTAAAGTCTCACATCTATCTTGTTCCTTTAAAAAACGGTTATGCTTTAATTGATGCTAGTTTTTCAGAAATTAAAGAAAGTATTATCAAAGAGATTATTGACTTAGGAATTAAATTGGAAGAAATCAAATATATCCTAATAACTCATAGTGACTACGATCACATCGGTTCTTTAGAATTTCTTGTTAAAACATTAGGAATTAAAGCTTATAGTTCACAAGAAGAAATAAATCATTGAATGGAAAAAGGAATGAATTATGATTTTATCCCAAAAGATATTAAGGAAGAATTAGTTGAATACAAAAAATATGTTCTTCCTCTTCCTTCTAAAACTTTTGATGAATTCGAGATTATTGACACACCAAAAAAATTTCATTCTTACGGAATGGTTATGTTTCTTTATAAAAAGATGCTTTTTTGCGGAGATATGATTCAATCTAAAGCGGGTTCTTTTATGCTTATTCCTGCCGAATTTAATTTAGATGAAAAAATTTATATTGACTTTATAAAAAACTTTGATACTTCTAAAATTGAATATATTTGTCAAGCACACGGAAAACCTTTAAAAGCCCACCCAGAATGAGAAAATTTATTGGCTTCAATTAAATAATTGTTCTGTAAACTATGCTATCAAACTTGGAGTAGTCCTTCACTATGACAAGAACCAGAAATTACCACAAACCAAGCTGAAAATGTAAACTTAATTGCATACTAAAATATTTCTGTGGCGAATCGATAAAAGAGATAGCAAAATATGCTTCTGCCAAAAAGTATGTTCACTCGTCAAAATATAATTATGGCAAGGTTCATTTTAATCGTGGAACCGCGACAGTTTCAAATTGAGTTTATCTTTTCAAAAAGCACGGAATCAGAACTATTTTAAAATCTAAAATGAGCAAAAGAAGAAAGTGAAAAATAAAAGATTTAGATAAGGAAGAATTAATTGATGTTATTAATATTCAACGAAAAATTATCGAAAGAATTATCTCTAAATATAGTAAATATTCAACCTATGAAAAAGGCGAAGATATCGGTACTATTAAAAACACTAAAAAAACAAAATTAAACAACAACAAAGCGATTGATATTTTCGGAATCGCCGAGAGTTCATGACACCACAAAAAAATCGGAAAAAATCCAAACATAATTTCTAGACAAAAACTCGTTGAGCAAAAGGCTTTGGAAGCGTATGCATTAAACAAACTAATTCTGTCCTAGGTACATATCCAATCTTCGTTTTAATCAATACTAAACTTAAGTTTAAGGTGACACAATCCGAGGTAAGATATGCAAAAATACGATTAGGGAAGTATTCTGACAGAAAATCGACGGTTCGAAGAAAAGATCCGAAAGTTAGATTCGAGGCTGTTAATAAGATGAAAAATAAAACAAGAATAAGTGTTCCTTTAAAAGGATTTGGAACTGATACTTCTTTTATTAGTACAACATCTGACTCTGCTATTAGATTCTTATACATTTGCGGATTAGTTGATTTATGTTCTGGCTTTATTTTTTCTCCGGAAGTTAGTACAAAAAATGATAAAGTTCTTTCTTTGAAAAGTTACGAAAATACACCTCTATCACTAACCGCTTTCGTTCACTCTGATCACGGAAGCAATTTATTGTGCAATGACATTCTTGAACTGTTAAAATCGAAAGGGGCGATTGTTCCACTCGGACGAAGAGGTAAGTCACTTGACAATCGGGAAATAGAATTCACTTGAGGCTTGTACAAACGCGAATCATTGTATAAAATTCCTAAAAATAAAAGAACTCTTAAAGTGATCGAAAAAGACTATAAAGAATGAGTTTATTGACACAATTATGTTAAGCCAAGAAAGTACCTAAATGGCCTAACTCCATTCGAATATATGAAGAAATTTCTTTACCGAAATAAGAACATTGATGCTAAGTATATAATTTCAATAACTACTCCAAGTTCGTTAGCATAGTTTACTGATTTATAAATTTTGTATATAACATAAGTATAGGTGGTATCAACATATCATCGATGATGACGTCGGCAGACATCCGCGTCTAGTGACACCAGGATGTCCGAGTTACGGTGCTACCTCGCTGATTGCACACCATCAATGAGTAACAACAACGAAAAACACAATTTTGTAATCGTTCGTGTATTTTGACTAGACGAAAATAATTCAGAACATTACATAAATAGGCTGAACAACTATTTGAACCCTAAAAATGATAAATTTATGACTACAGCAATGTGAAATAAAGAAATATTGCCAGAAGAAAAAAATAAAGTAAATAGTTTTAATCGTTTTATGATTGTTTTTAATTATGATGAAAAAGCACAAAACCAAAAATGTTTTAGTTTTTCAAGCCCCAAACCAGATGATAATGGAAACGATTTACGGTACTTTAGATTACCAAACCGACAAAAAATAATGTTAAATTCCGCAATTGATATTCCAACAACTTATCTTCGTATTGTTGATTTTCCTAAAATGATAGAAAATGAAAAAAAAATCCCAATATTAAGAAAAATTTAGAATTCACTCGTATAAGTTTTAACTTCGCAAAACGGTTTAAAAATGAAATCTTAGAACAGTATGAAACCATTTCAAAACGAAAATTAACAGGTAATATTAGATATGATGAAAATATTAAACATGCTCACAAAACGATGATTGATAATGAAAAACAAAAAGAATTTTGTGT
>JAITDD010000009.1 GCA_031282725.1 Mycoplasmataceae bacterium | reverse complement strand
CGAAATTACATTTATTCCATTTTCCGTGTAAGAAGTATTTTTTGCTGTTATAATGTTTAACGACTTCATTAATTTTTGTTTCTCCGGATCTAGTTTGTTGTAGAAGGATTTTAAGTTTCATTTTCCTTCTTCTATTCCTTTTTCACTACCAAGCTTAACTTCGAATGCGGATCAGGTTTCATCGGGGAATTCGATAATAAAATTGATCTCTAAATTTTCAAAATCGTGTAAAAGTTTATTTTGGTTTAAACCTAAGGAAGAGACAGCAATAGAAGGGTCGAGAAAATATATTTTTGGTTTCTTTCGTAAACTTTTACTACTACGGGTGTGAGTATTCCAAACGTGAAGATTGATTGTTAGATACATTTGATTACACACATATAAATAATTTCTTACTGTTTCATCGCTAATATCAGTGTCGTTAGCCAATGTTATGTCTTTAACCACGCAAGTGATGTTTCTTGAAATAGATTTGATAAATTTTTCGAATATTAAAGGGTTAACACGATACCTTAATTTTTGTGTGTCTATGTAGATAATACTTTTTAAATATTCGTTAACATTAGCAATCGCATTTTCAACATCTTCTCCGATATTTTTACATCATCCTCCTTTACAAAACTCTTGAATTATATCTTCATAATTGTTTTTAGAATATTCATTGAATTCTTTTTTTCAAATAAATCTTTAAAATCAATTTTCTTCTCGCTGAAACCTTTTTCGGTAGATGTTAAGGTTGAAAGGGTTAATCGAGAAATTCGAAAAGCTCCTGAATGTATGTTTTTGTTTTCCAATAAAGGAGACGAACTTCCTGTAAGAATGAATAAGTTATTTTTCTGCGTTTCATCAATTTCTTTTCTAACAAGATTTCAAAGTTGTGGGATTATTTGTCATTCATCAATACATCGAGGTTTTTCTCCTTCTAATACTTTTTTAGGATTTAGTTTAAAATTTTGGATGTCATCCTCGGAAATATCAATTTGAATAAAACTGCTAGCCATTTTTTGCTCTAACATAGTTTTTCCTACCGCTTTTGCAACTTCTATTAATACTGCTCCGTTCCTTCTTAAAGCATCAAGAACCTTTTTTTCCAACAATCTTTCTAAGTACATAATAGTATTACACACAACTTCAATTAGGTTTTTTACCCAACCGCGATTGGGTTTTTTCCGGTTTTAAGATAATGAAAGGTTTAGTTTTTGGTGATAAGAAATACTATTTACAACACTTTTTTTGATGCATCTTCTTATACTCTGATTCGCTTATTTCACCTTTTGCCATTTTCTCTAAACAATGAGGGCAATAGATTATTGAATAGTTAATACCAAAATATTCGATATCACTTCCTGAAATATAAGAAACTATTTTAAGAGTAGATTCAACAGAAGGGGTGGTATCAAACTCTAAATAGAAGATAGCGCCAGCGGGACTTAATCGGTGTAAAGGTGCTTCTTTTTGAACTTTGTCAATAAATGATATTTTAAAATCAACAGGGATATGGGATGAGTTGGTATAGAATCCTTTTTCGGCATTCTCTTTTCCAAAAATTTCAATAAATCGTTTTTCCCCAAATTCAGCGATATCTGTATAAAATACTCTACTAGCCACAGATTCTGCCGGGGTGGCATATACTGAGAAGTTTAAATGATATTTTTCTTTAAAAGAATCGCACAATGATGTGATGTGCTGTAAAATCTTAATAGCTAACTGCTCCGCTTTCTCACTTTGTCCATGGTGTTGACCAATCAATCCTGTTAAACATTCTGCTAGTCCAACATATCCAATAGCAAAAGACCCTTGTTCTAACACTGGTTTAATACTTGCAAATTTGTTTGAAGATATCTCCTCGCTTCCATATAATTCTTTTTGGCCTACATTGAAAGGGATATCTTTAACATTTAATTCAGAAAGAACATGAAAACGATGAACTAGATTATCTTTGGCTAGATTAACTGAAACATCTAATTCCTTAAAGAAACGAGCAATTCTTTTCTCTTCATTTTTTTCTTCATTAGCAAATATGGCAAGTCGTGGTAGGTTTACTGTACAAGGGGCAATATTTCCTCTTCCGCTTCCTGTCTCAAATCCATTAATGTTGCTTAAAACACTAGTACGACATCCCATTCTTACTGGAAGAAGATCTAAGCCGAGATTCATGTATTTAATACATTTGTCGTTATCGATTTTTTTTGTTTTCACCTCTTTTGTTAATTTACCATTCTTATCAAACTCAGCTCCAATAAAGATTCTTTTAGTAAAACGAGAAATTCCTCCAGCATCGCAATTTAAGAAAGTAGGATTCATTCTAGAAGAAGAAACTCGACAAGCTAATTTTAATAAATCATAGTAAGGGTCGGAAGGTTTTTTATTTACTCCATCGATGATTCTAAAAATAACATTGGGAAAAATAGGAGTTTCACCATATCCTAACCCTTTTTCGAACTCTTCAAGAAATAATTGACAAATAACCGCGGCTTCTTTAGAAAAAGGAATTCCGATATTTAAAGAAGAGAAAGGAATTTGGGCACCAGCACGAGAATGCATTGAGTTTAGGTTATAAACAACAGCTTTCATTGCTCTTCTTGTTTCGGTAATTGTTTTTTCTCATGCTGCTTTTTTTAATTCTTTGGCGGGAACTTTATATGTCTTTAATTCTTTGAGATTTTCGTTATAAGACATTTTGAAATAATCAGCTAAGGAGTTGTCGAAGTTATCAATACTTATTCCTCCGAACTGTTCATTTTGACAAGTTTGAACTAAGATACACACTAATTCAGCGGCAGAACCAATTCTTTTAGGTGAACGAACATAACCTTCTCCTGTATTGAAACCAAATCTTAACATCTTCGCTAATGGTATTTGGCTGCAATTGTAGGTAAGATTGTACGAGTCTAGGTCGTGGATATAGATTCTTTTTTGGTGTTCTTTGGCTTGCTCTTGAGGAATGACGTTGTGTAAATTGTACCATTTGCTTGCCTCGGATGCTAATTGGAGAAGTTTACCACTGAAATTATTTCCCACATTCGCATTGGAACGATCTGTTTCTTTACTTACTTCCCCTAGTTTTTCGGATAGTTTTATGGAAGTTGAGGAGATATTGTGCATCTTTTCTTTATGTTTTGCATACATTTCACTAAGTTTAAAGTGTTTGTGTTCTGTTAATGCAGCAACAACTAGATCATTAATTTTTTCGACACTAACTTCTTCCTCTGGTCAGTTTTGCATTGTGCTTAAAACAGCTTGGTAAACTTGTTCGATTTGTTTCTCATTTAACCCCCCTTTATATATTTCGTTTGATTTGATTAATGCCTTTTTAACAAGCTCAGGGTTATAGTCGTTATATACAGCTGGTCTGACAACTTTTTTAATCATAAATTAATTATATTTCTACTTTTTTTGATATTAAGATTTAATGAATCGTGTATAGTTGGTTTTTAGGAAGTAATAGGGAAACTATTAATCATTATTTTTGATTTCTTTGTGGTGTTTTTTAAAATTAACTGCTGGGTCGCCTTGGATGCATTTATTGTAATCATCATAAGAAAAATAAATATCGGTTGTTTCTCTCTTTTTCCAATGATTGTTTAATTTTTTCACTATCTCTTTAATCCCAAGGATATGCTGGAAAACATAATTTTTAGCCATAGTTTTCATTTTATTTATTATTTCAGTTTTTTTCTTGTTGTTAATATTACGAGCAAACTCACTAATTTGATTTTTTGTTTCTTCAAATAAACAGTCAAGATTTAAAAAATATTCAATAGTGTAGTAAGCAAAATACTTTTCAATAAATTCCTGTTCATTATTAACGCTTACAATAACTATATTAGGAATTAATTCGCTAAGGTTTTGGCTATCTGGAAAGGCGATAAAATCTTTTTTATGAACTACAAAATTAATTAAACAAGTATACAAATAGTAACGATTTTTTTTATCGTCCGATAAGTCGATTTCTGGTTCAAAAAGGCTATAACGATATGTTTCTTTATTAAAATCTAGAATCGCTCCATTAAATTCGCAATTGTATCTGTTTTTCATTCCAATAGTTAATAAACGTAAATTGGAATTTTTAGTTCTTAATATCAATTTATCTTTGTTTTCATCAATGTAAATCTCTTTGTCGTTATCTTCATTGATTTCAGTCATTAATTTGTCATCTTCGAATTGTTGATAGAATTTGTCAACCATATCTTGAACATTAGTATCGACAACCGACTCATTTTTACTAAAAACTAGGGATAATGTCGGAAGATAATTCAAATCCCTTCCTCCAGCTAAACTTCCCTCACTTCTTGTAGATGTTGTTGAATATTGGTTAATAACAAAAAGTAATTTTCTTTTTCCAGCAATGTAATTTTTTAGTTTTCCCAAAGCACCTTTTTCTTTTGCTCAATCAGAAATTACTGTTCAGTGGTTGATTATTACGATGTCAATTTAAACTATGCTATCAAACTTGTCATAGTGAAGGACTACTCAAAGTTTGATAGCATAGTTGAAACGGTTCTGTATTTTTAATAAAAAGAAAACAAAACTCCTATCTAGTCTCGAATAATAAAATTTCAATAGATATGAGAAAATAAAGGACCTCAAAAAATATCTTCAAAACTTAAATCCAAAGAAGCATTAGGATTAACTTTCTTGGCATCAACGAAGGCTTTAAGATGAGGTTCGGAACAGGAAGAGGAAATTGAGATGGTTGATTTTTTTGGTTTGGTACTGTTAATATAAAAGGAAGAATCATATTTATACACTTCTTTTAAGTTTTTAGGAAAAGAGAAGAAAGAAAGCGGGATATCCTTTTTAGCTTGAATGTTTTCAGCAATGATAGCTTCTTTTTCCATTTTTTCAACACTATCGGGAAGAATTAAGGAAGTTAATCTATCGCACCCTTTAAAAGTGTGAGTAGGTAATATTTTAGCGGTACAATCTTTAAAGAAATGAATGAACTCGATACCATACATAGTTCCAGATTGGTATCCTTCAAACATTCCAAGATTCTTGCTCGGTCTTACAAAAGAAGTACATTTATAAATAAAAAGACCTACGTGATGATTGGCATCGAATGATATAGCATCATTATTGAAATTGTCAAGATTATGAACATAGATATAAGAAACATTAAGATTAGAAAAAAGTCCGGATTGGTAGGTTGGTGCAGTAGTTATTGAACCATTGTCATAAATAAATAGGTTTTTGCACTTTAAAGTTTTTAAAACATCGTGGCTTATTCTTACTGGATGTTTTTGATTGACCCCATCATCATAGTCGGGAAGTAAATCGAAGTCTAGTGTTGGTTTTTTTATTTTTTTAATGTTATAAACTTGTTGAGAAGAATCATAGACTAATTCAGTTTGAGAAGTATCGTAAGTGTTTTTATTGAAGGGATTATCGATAGGTCTGTCGTCTAATGGCAAAATCTGATTTGATTTATTACAACTTGATAAAATAAGAGGAACGGAAAATGAAATTGGGATAAATAATAAGGCTGGAAATAATATTTTTTTTGCTCTCATATTTATGTTATATAAACATATAATGTAATCAAGGAGACGTACTCAAGTGGTTAAGAGGACACCCTGCTAAGGTGTTAGAGGAGTAATCTGGCAAGCGTTCGAATCGCTTCGTCTCCGCCATTCATTAAGTTTTTTCACATATTTACCATAAAAAACGTTTCAAAGTAATCTATATTTTTTCAAGTAACCAATCGATAATATTAAAAATTTTTATCCCGTTTTCAGTTTTTTGAAAAATATCAAATAAAGATAAAACTATTTTAGGTTCGTTGATTTTGATTGATTCCAAATTACCTATTTCCCTTTTATAGTTCATAGAGGTTTTTTCTCAATCTATTTTTTCTGTCACTTGGATAAACAATGTTTCGATATTTTTTGAAGCAATAAAGTCGATTTGACCGTTTCGCATTCTTCCCTCACTAACATCATATCCTCTTCTTAATAATTCCAGAAACACAATATTTTCTAATTGATAACCTGTGTTTGTATTTTTGAATCCATTTTCGCCATTCCTAATGCCGTTATCTACACAGTAATTTTTTACTGTCTTATATAGGAAATTAGCAAAATAATTCACAAAAATAATAATTATAAACCGATAAATATATAAATATATATATAAACCAAATTGAAAACTAAACTAAAATCCTCAATTCTTCTTTCGATCTTTTCTATAGTCCCTTTATTTCTTTTTTCATGTTCCGCAAAGAAAAACGACGGTGAATATGTATATAATCAAACTTTGCAAGGTCCAATAAGAGGAAAGAAAAATCTTGATGTTAATCGTTTTTTAGGAGTAAAGTATGGATTAGATAATGGCGATTGATTCTATAATGTTCCCAAAAATCCAGCTAGTCACCCTTATGTTAAAGATTGTTCACATTATGGACACAGTTGTTTCCAACCTGAAAGTATTTTAAACGTAAATAAGAGCGAGATGGATTATGATTGTTTAAATCTTAATATCTGAACTCCTTCCATTCAACAAGATGCCAATCTTCCTGTTCTTGTGTGAATCCACGGTGGCGGGTTTTGTATTGGAAGCGGTAATGAAACTTTGTATGATGGAACTTTTTTCGCCCATCAAGGGATTTGTTTTGTCGATGTTTCTTATAGATTAAATATTTTTGGTTTTTTAACACTTAATTCCACCTCATCCCAGGCATTAAACGATTTAGATGAACCCTTATTCTGAACTAACTCGAACCATACTCAAACAACAACCACCCAGACTTCTTATCCAGTAATGACAAATGGCAATTGGGGAATATTAGATCAGATTAAAGCCTTGCAATGAATTCATAAGAATATTAAGTTTTTTGGAGGAAATAAGAATAATGTTACTTTGGCAGGAGAAAGTGCTGGGGCGATGTGCATAAGCGGTCTTTTAGTTTCCAAAGCTGCTATGCCCTCATCTCAATCTGATAATGAACCTTTATTTCATCGTGTTATTATGGAGTCAGGGAATATTCTAGGGGTTAATGCTTTGGATTGTTACACCTCCTACATGGATCTGGAAAATTCTATTAAACAGTCGCAATTCATTTTAAATATTTTAGGATTAAAAGATAATGCGGAAGATTTGAAAAAGTTAAAGAGTTATTCCGATCCTTTTCATTTAACTAAGATTACAACTTTAAACTGAGATTTAGCTGATGTTAAACAAATCTTTAATAATTTTCCTTTATACCCAACATATGACGGATGAGTTTTACCTTTCAATATTAAAGCAACAATACAATCTGGCGATTTTAATGATGTTGATATTTTAGCAGGATGAAACAAGAATGAAGGGATGATGTTTTGTTTGGATGATGAATATGGTATTTTCCCTTATTCGATGGAAGAGTATTCAACTAAGCAATTATACGAATGGTGTTTTGAAACAAATGTACGCAATCGAATCAGAAACTATCAAGATGTTGGGGTCAATTATGATTCATATAAGACTCATGTAAGTCACGGTTTTACTAAAGATGATCCTTCATATTTCCGAGAATTAATAAAATTAGCCGGATTTAGTGCAACAACAATGTCTCAAATAGAATTGATAAAAAGTTACCACACAGCTAATTTTATTACAAACAAGCATATCTACCTTTATTGTTTCGAATATGTACCTGACTTTAATTCATTCTCCCTATATCCTCACGATTCTGACCCAACTCATATGTGTGAACTTTTCTTTGTTTTTAACCACTTTGTTTTAGGAGGAGAAAATTTATTAAATGTCTCTTCTAATGATGAGGAAATGAGTGAAATTATGTCCTCTTTATGAATAAAATATGTTAAAAATAATCTAACTTCTTCTGATTGAATAGATTATTCTGTCGGTTCTTCCCAAATGCATTTTGTTGGAGGAAAAGGGTATTCTCCTCATATCGTCCAAGGAAATATAGATGATAAGGCAAATATCGAATATTTAGTAAATTCTTTTTATAATGCTTAATAAAGATGGGAAGAGTAATTCAACATGTTTTATTGAATATTACCAAACTGACAGATGTTGACTCTTATATCCAAAAATACATACAAAATATTAGTGATAAAAAAATAAAACCCTACGTTCTTGATTGTTCCAATAATATAAAAAAGCAAGATGTTATCGAATTAATGAAAGTTTTTTCATCCACTTCTTCTAATGAAAGCGGAAAGAAAGTGTATGTTGTTAAAAATATCGATAAAGCAAACAAAGAGGTATGCAATTCATTATTAAAATTTATAGAAAACGAAGATCCATCCTGTTACGGTATTTTTACAACTTACAATAAGTATAAGGTTATTCCCACTATTTTAAGTAGGCTGGCACAAATTGATGTTAACGAAAGTGATGAATCTTTTTTCAAAAAACACCCAATCCAATCCAAATATGTCGACATTCTTTCCTATCTTTATAAGGATGAAAAAGAGTTAGAAAAAGATTTAAACAATTCTTTCATTTATAACTTAATTGACTTTTGTGATAAATTAATTAATGAATATGAAAATGCAGGAAGTGTTAAAGATCTTTTCGAAAAATTTATCGGATACGATTATGGGCAAATAGAGAAAATATTAAAAATCTTATTCTTTAAAAAGAAAAACGAAATCTTTATTGATCTTATTGTTAATGTGGAAATAAACATTAATAAGATATTATTGTTTAACGAAATATTGAAAGGTATTGGTGGCTAAGGAGGGAGTTGCACCCCCGACATCGGAGGTATGAGCTCCGCTCTCTAACTAACTGAGATACCTAGCCAAAAATGGTCGGGAAGACAGGATTTGAACCTGCGACCCCTTGGTCCCAAACCAAGTGCTCTACCAAGCTAAGCTACTTCCCGATGATAAATAAAGTATAAAAAAAATATACAATTAATTATGGTTAAATTATATAATTTGCAATAAACCACCGTACTTTCACAATGACTTTTGTTGAATCATTCCAATAACCGACCAAAATAGTGTGATCTGAAAAGAAGTTTTATATACATCATTCCAACTCTGTTTACACAGTTTATTCGTTGCTTATAATTAAAAAATGAACAAAAAAAGAATGTTTTCCTTATTTCCGATTTTTGCCATACCATTGGCTGTGATACTAAGTTTTGGCTTGGAAAGTTGTAGTAAAGAAAATGTTGTTGAAATTAATAGTAATACTGCAAAAGAAGAAATAACACTTTACGATTATGGTTCTGATGATTCGTATGATTTAACTTTCAATAATGTAATTAATCTGCAAACTATTTCAAATGCTAATAAGAATGCGAAAAAGTTTGTGGTAAAAGGAGATATTATCGACACTCCCATTTTTATCCCCTTGGGTTCTGATTTTGAAGTGTATGGCCAAAAAGAGTCAAGAATTATTTCAACAGGGATCGATAATGGACATTTAAATATGAGCATTATTATTGGAACCAACGTTATAAACGATTCAAGAAACTTAAATACTAATGTAAAATTGCATAATCTAAGTATCGATACCGCAAACAATGGCGGGTCTGGAATTAATGGAGTTTTTATTAACCATGCCACTAATGTTGAAATATATGATTGCCAAATATCAACTAGTCAATCTGATCAAAATAATGTTATCGATGCCACATATACAAATAACCTTAATGTTCACGATAACATACTAACAAACAATGGTGTAGGAAGTAATGTTTTTCTTGTTTCTTTTCTTAATTCTTTCATTGCTAAGAATAATATCGTTCAAAACTCTTGTAGCTCCGCTGGAAATTTTATGATTAGTGATGTTAATAACGCAGAAATTTGCGATAATTTTATTTCTTCAAAAGCTAATGGATATACTACAAATATCATTGATATTACAGGAGAACAGAATGGCACATTAGATTTTAAAAACAATATTATTAATATGACCAATACTAACACAGAACATGAAGAAAGATCGTGTAGTGTTCTTGCTGTTAATGATGGACTTAGCATAGATTTTAAGACTTCTTCATTAAACGCTGTTGTTAGTGATATTCCTGAAACTGCTGATGGCGGTGATCACTTTGTTCCCTCTTATGGAACTTACCATTTGGTTACTGAACCCCCTCTTCTTTTTTCTTGAAATTACAATGAAGCTATTTATTATGATTTTATTTGTTTTAATGAGACATTATCCGCTTTTGTAGAAAAGATGGACTCGCTAAATAAAAAGATAAATAATAGTTACACGAATCAAATTGTTACAGCTATTATCGCACAAACCCAACCTAGCTAAGTATATAATTTCAATAACTACTCCAAGTTCGTTAGCATAGTTTAAAATTACAAAAGTCGGTAGTTTAGATTTTACTAGCAAAAAGCCAAGAAATTTTAAAATAGAACCAAAAAAATCATGCCTAGCCTTTAAAACAAATATTTGGAAACACAAGAAATTACTAAAAAAACTTTTATCTTATCACGAAATTTTTTTTGAAATTATTAAATGGCGGTCCCAACGGGAGTCAAACCCGTATCGCCCGCGTGACAGGCGGGCATAATAAATCGCTATACTATAGGACCTTTTTTTGTTTTTTATAAAAGAACAATAACTTTTAAATGGTTGCGGAAATTGGATTCGAACCAATGACCTTCAGGTTATGAGCCTGACGAGCTAACCGACTGCTCCATTCCGCGGTATGGCGGATGCTGAGAGATTCGAACTCCCGCGCGGCTTTCACCGCCTCTCGGTTTTCAAGACCGAACCCTTCAACCACTTGGGTAAGCATCCATTTTTTTGAAAAGGACATAGTTGTAAAATAAGAGTGAGAAAGTCCCGTCACAACTTATTGCTAATATTATATTAAAGTGGAAAAATGATATTGATTTTGAGAAGAATATCAATGGTAATTTTTTGGTTTAAATCGGAAAAAGTAATATGTTATGTTATTTTTTTCTAATTTTCGGAAAAAGTAACATATAATATTTTAAGATGTTTATTGGAAGAAAAGATTATTTAGAATTGTTATCAGAATGAAAAGATAAGAAAACAATAAAAGTATTAACTGGTTTACGAAGAATTGGCAAAAGTGAAATATTAAACGAATATGAAAAAAAATTGTTGATTGGAAAACAGATACAAGAATCACAAATAATTAAATATGATTTCAACGATCCTTTATTATCTTCTGTTACTTACTTAGATTTGTATAAACAGATTCTTGAAAAAGCTAATAAAAATAAAATTAACTATTTGTTTTTAGACGAAATTCAAGAAGTTAAAGAATTCGAGAAATGTGTTACCGGTTTATTTGAACACAAAACTATAAAATTCGATATCTACTTAACAGGTTCAAATTCTCATATGTTTAGCGAACAATTAGCAACATTGCTTGGAGGAAGAAAAATTGAAATCCAAATTCTCCCGTTAACATATTATGAATTAAAAAATTCTGATATTGAAAACAATATTGATAATTATTTAATCTATGGTGGAATGGGAGAAATTGTCGAATACTATAAACAACACAAACTTGCAGAAATGAAAATAAAGCAAATCTTTAATGACACAATCAAAAATGATATTATCAATAGATACAATATTAGAAATAAGGAAGAGTTCACTAAAATAATCGAATACTCTTTTAAAACAATTGGCAAACATTTAAATCCACAAAATATTTTCGATTTCCTTCATTCTAATAAGCAAAAAGTTATTTCTAAACCTTCAATAATTAGAATGCACAATCAAATATGTTCTTCTATTGTATTAAATAAAGTTAAATATTACAATACAAAAGCAAAAACTTCTCTTAATTCGAAAGCGAAATACTATGCAGGCGATCTTGGTATGTTTAGCGCTATCGTTGGCTTTAATCCCAATGATAGTTATCGAAGTGTAAGAATTGAAAATCTTGTCTTTCTGCAATTAAAAAAATTAAATTATGAAGTTTATACATCAATCGATTATCTAAACAGGGAAATTGATTTTGTCGCGGTAAAGAATAATACGAAAAAGTATATCCAGGTTTGCGATGAATTGAACGAAAATAATTACGAAAGAGAAAGTCGAAGCCTTTTATGAATCAAAGATAATTATGAAAAATTTATTCTTTGCAACGAAAATAATTTAAAAGAAGAAAAGGAAGACGGAATAAAGATTATTAATATTAAAAAATGACTTCTAGACTTGGAGAAAGATTTTTATCACAACTTTCCTAAAATATAGGCAATATGTCAATTTAAAGTTAAAAATCTACGGTACTTTTAAATCCAAGTTTTTGCAATAATTCAAGCTTATTTAATTTAGGATTATCCACTTTCCATTTGTTGTTATTTTTTACCATTTTAATAAAGTTTCCTTCGACGATTAAATCTGGAAAAGAAAAGAATCTTTTATCGTTTTTTAAAGTAGATATTTTTTCACTAATAATTCTCCACATTTTTCCGGTTAAAGTTAGAATAAAAGAATAGCCTTGAATTTCATAATAATCTTGCAACCCGATAGCATTAAAATCTAGGTCATTTTTTAACCCATCATAATATGTTTCAATGTCTCATCTTTTTTTATAAGTTTCATAAATTTCTTTCGGATTCTTATCAATAATATTCGTTTGCAAAATTATAATTCCGAACAAGTTTTTTGTACTCTCATATTCCTCTTTTGTAAATTCTGGAACTTGTTCTTCAATATTGGCAAGGTATTTAGTTTTTAAAATAGATGATAAATTTTCGTCTTTAAAAATTAAGATTTTCTTTTTATTGAATTCTGTTAATTTTCATTTTATTAATTTATTAACCGATTTACTTCTGTAGACAAATTCTTCTTTAAATTCTAAACCAGTCACTGCATATTTGTAAGATTTTAGGTTTTGAGATAAAGGAATCAAATAAAAGTGTTTTTTACTAATTTCTGAAATATTTTCTTCTGAATAAAATCCTCGGTCCATAATGAATAAATGTTTGTTTTCTTCTAAATCTTCGTCTATAAAATCACTAACTGCTACTTTATCCAATTCACTTCCTCTACAACATTTCGACTTAATTGGGTACCCAGTTTTTATATCCAGAATAGTTAAAAGGTTGAATTGCTTACTATCAAGTTTCGAATATTTTGCGCCAAACTCAGACAACTCGTTTTCATGTGAATAGCTCCCAACCACATGTCCATCAATAGCCATCTCATTAGAAGATTTTTTAATTTGTAACGAATAATATTTATTAACACAATTTTGTCTACAACCTAATCCTTTTAAGAATTCCGCAAGTGCATCTTTTGAAATGTGTATATCTTTGTATATTTCGGAAAGTAAACTGTGATCGTAGATTTTTTTGCAATATTTCAAAGCTGTGTAACCATTAATTAAATTGATTATCGCAAGCACATATATTTGTTTAGCGACGTCAATTTTAAAACATTCAGTTAAATCATTCAAAACCTCTAAACAAGTCTCATTAACCATACAATAAGAACCGTACTCTTTTGTCGTGATTTCGTAGTCACTTTTTTCCTCTGAATTTTGATTTTTAATGTAACCATTTTCTTTTGTTATTTTTCCTAACATTTTTCCAGTTTTAGTTTTTACTTTTTTTGTAGTCTTATCTCAATAAGAAGTGAACTCGTAAACATAGTACCGATCATCGAATTTTTTAATGACAGTTCCAGCAGGTTTAAATTTCTTAATTTCTTCCGGAATTTTGTAAGTAACTGCCATATTACCTATATATGCCTATATTATATATGATTTTTTGAATTTTAGAGGTTAATTTTACAATTTCTGGAATAAAATATTCCCCATTTTAACAACTCTTTCTTATTTAAATGTTAGTATCTACCCAAAAATAATACTTTTTTATCTTAAAAACTACATAAAAAGTTTTATTGGCTGCGGTTAAAGGCGTTTTTAGTTAAAAACATATTGCCTATATTTTAGGAGAGCTGTGTTTATTGGATGGGAAGAGATTTGATAGCTGTTTTCTCTTTAAATTTTTCGCCAAAAATCTATAATTATTTATGAAACTAACATGTTTTCTTTTTCGATACTAATTCCGATATATAACGGTTTGAAACAAGGTGAAGCTATTTTAAAAAGATGTTTTGATTCTGTTATTAACCAAAAATATGATAAAACAAAAATAGAAATAATTATCATTAATGATGGTTCTATCGATAATACTTTACAGTTTATTGAAAAATATAACAAAACTTCAACTATTCCTTTAAAGGTAATTTCAAGAGAAAATAAAGGAATCGCGGACACAAGAATCGAATTAATCCAAAACGCATCAAACGATTATATTGTTTTTTTAGAATGTGATGACGAGTTAGCACCAGACACTTTATTGAATTACAATGTGTCGCTAGAAAAATATCCCGCCGATTGTGTTCATGGCAATTCTTATGATGTCGACGGGAACGGTAAAATGAAAAAAAGAAACACTTTCTTTAATTCTCTTTTTAATAAAATATTTAAGCCTGCCGACTATGATGGAGAACTTTTTAGAAAAGACAGAGAAAATATAAAATGGAGATTTAATAATTGTTATTGGGGTAAATGCTATTCTACTAAATTTTTAAAATCATTAGATTATTCTGGATTAATTAATAATGGGAAATACACATATGATGATTTTATTTTCATTCTATATGTTGCATTATTCGTTACTTCAATTAATGAAATTAAAGCTTTTACATATATTTATTATTGATACCAAAATTCTGTTTCTCATGATAAAAGTGATAGTTGAGATAAATATGAATCTACCACTAAAAAAGTGGCTAAAAATATTTTCAGAAAAGAAAATTTTCCCAATAAAGAAAAGCTTTTTAAACAAGTAGTTAAATCAAAAAATTTCAGAAAAACTAAACTATACTAGAATCTTCATTTCGGTTTTTCTCTAATAAAAAAGCTCGGAATTAATCTTACAAAATATGAGACAATAGCACTAATCAAGGTTATTCCAAGAACTCAAATACCAACAAATCATCATGTTACATGTTTTAATCCAATAATATCGCCCAATGAACCGTCATAAGAAGTATTAATTGTAATAGAAATTACTTCAATAAAAACTGCGGTGATGAATGTAATAACAATGGAATAAATTCAATTTGTTAGACTGAATGAAATTTTACGAAACATAGTTAATAATCCAAAAGAGAAGAAAACAAGAACATGAGAAAAAGGGACTCAAAAAGTAAAAAAATCGTGATATGGTTCTTTGGTAGATCCGACAATAACATAAGGGTAAAAAATAATTAGAAAGGTTGTTACAAAAGATAAAACTAGGGTAAGAAGATATAAAGTTTTGTAGATATCATCTTGTTTATTTTTATAGAAAGCAACAAAACAAATTAAAAATATTTGGATGCTTGATAAAAAAAATGGGAGCTGACTATAACTTCCTTTTTCCATAACAAATTTTGATAATTCTCCAAAGACTAAAATAATTCCAATAAGTTTTAGAATAACATCGACGCAAATATAGTTAAATTTATTTTTGATTTGCAGAATAAAAATGAAACCAAGAATGACGGCAAAAAATAAAAACATCGGTAATACTTTAATTACCATATTTAAATCCCACATAGATAATAAAATTATAGTTGGATATTTCTAATTTTTGGAAAATATGTTTGTTTTTCTTTAAATAAAATAATCGATATTTTCCCAAATAAAAACTTAGACAAATATAATTATCGATGTAATTATGACAACTATTAATGTGTATTATGCAATTGATAAAGGAACAAGAAATTTTAAAATGACTTTATTATCAATTATTTCGCTTTGTGAGTCAAATAAAGATAATTTAATTAACATTTATTTATTAAATTGCCAATATAAAAATTATTGTACTAAAATAGATGACGACGATTATTTGCTGATAAAAAAATTCGTTAAATCTTACAAAAACGATAATGGAGTTTTTTTAATCGATATTGAACAAATATTAACCGAAAAATTTCACAAATCTAAACAAACATGAAATAATTGCCCCAAGCCAATCGTATGAGCTAGACATTTACTTCCTTTTATTAATTTTAATTTTCCTGAAAAACTTTTGTGGCTCGATTCTGATACCTTAGTTTTAAAAGACTTAAAAGATTTATTTAACATTAATATTGAAAAGTATTCCTGAGCTGGAGCTTATGATACTGTTATACTTTTAGAAGTCCATTTTTTGTATTTTACAATTTTCAAAAAACATGATACTTCTTTTTTACAAAACGGCGTTATGCTTCTAAACACAAAAAAAGTTATCCCATATATGGAAAAATTAGTTAATATGGAAAGAAGATGCAGAATATTAGATGATCTTTCAAAATTCAATCAATTAACATCATTTGATAAACTCCCAATTGATAATTACTTTAATAATTATGGAGGTTCAATCAATCAGAACACTTACATATTTCATACATGTGCTTGTAATTGCAATATAGATCATAAAATTAAACCTAGTTCATTTGGTTTTTGATTTAGATTACCAATCATTTTAAAACATGGGTTTAAATTTTTAAAGAATATTGATTCAAGATTCGCTGAAATATACGGAAAAAGATCAAATACCCCTATATGAACTAAAATATCTGTTCTTTCTAATCCGATCAATTACTCTTTTCATTCCCATCTATCTAATAAAAAAGGGCTCTTTAAAACAGCGGATGAAGAAATATTTTTAAAAGCATACCCTCAATTTTCTTTTATTTATAAAATATATCATCAACTAACTGGTTCGTTTCCAGTATTGTAGATAATCACACATTATTATTTAAACTAGTCCAAAAATCTATAATTATTTATGAAACTAACATGTTTTCTTTTTCGATACTAATTCCGATATATAACGGTTTGAAACAAGGAGAAGCTATTTTAAAAAGATGTTTTGATTCTGTTATTAACCAAAAATATGATAAAACAAAAATAGAAATAATTATCATTAATGATGGCCCAATCTACTAAAAAGTGTCCAAAATATTAGTTCATCACACATCATATGGGTTGTATTATAATATTTATTATAAAAATATTATGCCAATTATTTTTGAGCCAGATACTGTCCCAATTTTTGATTTATCAGCCACCTACGACAATAAAAAGGAGGAGTTTATTTATCAAATTCTAATTTTATCAAATCATAATATTAAACCAGGAGATCTATTTTCAACAAGATCTGGCGTTCCACATGGAAATCATTTCGGGATGATAGCTTCTATTGAATCAAATAGATTTGATGGGAGTCGTGTTTTTGGTGTCTTTGAATGAGATGGATTACCACTAGCAAGAATGCCTAATAATAGAGTATATGTTCGTGATGACGTATATGTAACTAACTTTTTCCCCTTACGACAACATTTTCCTGATGAAAATTATGATGCAAATAAACATTTATTGTCAAAGAGTTTTCATACGAGAAAATGAATTTTTCCTACTAATACGACTAAAGAAGATATGGTTGCAATTAATTCTCAGATGGGCAACTTAATTGCAAGTGACCAATTACCTGCGACCGGTACCGGTTTAAGGCTCGTGAAGAACGCTGTTTTCACTAAAGTTTTTCAAAATCAAGAAGAATATGATTTTAATAATGAAAAGACTTTTTGCCTAAGATTCTGTGTTGGTTTATTGAATAGACGTCCAAGCGTTCGCGGCCAAAATCCGACAAATTCTAAAATACCCATCGATCAAGTTGGATTAGTGTTAAATGATTGTGGTGCCTTAGTTTCGCTTTTTGAAGTTGTTCAACGACGTTCACCACAAAAATATACATTACCATATTGCGTTCGCGATGTAGTTGTTATGCAATTAAAAAATACATTAAAAACATTTACGTGTCATGATAAAAATCCTATTTTAAACGAACTGATCAATAAAATCGTAGCAATTAAAGAACAACTTATTGATATTCATCAAAATATAGATTCTTTTCAAAACACAATTAAAGAACTTTCGTGCCAATTAATTAATGAAACAGTTCAGTTTAATAAACATTTAGTCATTTCTCGAAACACTATGTTGGACAAATACTATGAAATGCATAAAGAATGTTATTCTCATAGTCAAGTTAAATTTGAAAGACATATTAGCTCACTTTTAAATTTAACAAATCTAAAAAATAAATTAATTAATTCTTGTTGTTTAGCTCCTGGGCAATCCAATCTTCAATCTCCTTCTATGATTTCTGAATATTCTAAATATATCGATGAATATGTAAATTTAAGAAACCGTATCGATAATTCAAATAGTGACGAAGAAAGAGTTGAAGCACAAACTAAGATAGAACAGCTTCTAGTGTCTTTTCATGAGAATTCTGTATATTTTTTAGATAGTGAATTATTTGATAAAAGATTAATTAATAGTGATATTCTTGAAATTGGAAGTAATTTTTCCGGGTTAAAAACATTTGGTTTTGAAAAAAAAGAATGTATTCGAAGCATAAATGTTGAACAAACATTTAAATTAATCGAACATTTTAATCTATTTGCGAATAATGATTTTAGAAAACGAAATGGTGTATTGTTAGCTGAACAAGCACAAAAATGTTATGAACTTTTTTTAAAATCGCATTTATACTTAACTAGACAAATCGATACCCATTCATTTACTTCATTGGTTGCTAAATGTACTGAAAATGGTAGCGGTATACAAATGGTTAGACATTTTCAATATTCGATCGAACACGAGAAAAACATTGATGTTAGTCCTTCAACATATTTTTTATCAATATACACATATTCATGCATTCGTTTGGCCGCTGAATATCGTGAGTATCTTAATTCTAAAAATTCACAAATCGAAGAACGTAGAGCATTACTTGAGCAAAATTATCAACAAATCGACGATTCTATTCTCGCAATTCGTCAAAATTACCAACGTGACGTTTATCATTGAAAAAATGATATTCCGCAATTAGAAGAACGAAGAAGAATTGAACTAAGTAAAATCGACTTACATACCAAAGAATTGAATGCACTTAGAAAAAAACTAGATTCTCTAAATATTGAAAAGGTTGCGCTTGAAAAAAACCTCCGTGAAATACCTAAGGATGTACCCGAAGATGATTCTTCTCGAAAACAAATTCAAGAACAATTACTCTCTAATCAAAATGATATTAAATATCATATTAGTACAATAGAATCTTGCCGAAATACGATCGAATCAATCATTAAAGATGAACAACAAATTGCGAATCAAATAATCGGAACTAATAATGCTATAACTTGTACACTCCGCCTAGCTGAAGGACGAATAAGACAATTAACAGAAAGACAAAACTCTGAACGAGCAGAATTTGATAATTATTGTGCTTCCTTGGGACAAGCAATGCAAGATCCATTTGAGAATGCTACAATTAGTGAACTTTTTAGAAAAATTTTTGTTAGTTCTGGTAGCAGTATTATACCATATCCTATTTTAAAAGAATCAAATGATGAACGATTATTTCAACATTCCGAAAACCTTTTCTGTTTTTTTAACGCTGAACTCAAAAGGCATATTGCTACTGGGGTTGAACCTTCTGTCCAAGGCCGTCGGATTGAAATTGAATTTGCAGATAATCAAAATTCCAGAATCATAGCTCAACCACAAATTCCTCCAATCGAGGCAAATCAAATGTTTGTTCACAATTCCATAAGTGCTTCATCGGATTAAATAGATACGAATAAATTCTAAAAATCGATTTTGAATTAATAAAAATAGCAATCTAGCCTTAATTCGTTAATTATGAAAGATATTCCCTTTATATTTGACTATAAATAGCGGATACAAATCGATCGGTAATGGAATTTTGAGAACAAGAACCTTCTTCTGTGCCTATGTTGAAAACGCTTATTCCAAGACTTTCGCAATATTCATTATCAATTTTTTCAGAAATTATTGTTTGGTTAGATTCTATTTCAACGCTTTTAATCCTTTTTTCAACAGACGAAGAAATTTGTTTAGCAATATCTCCCGAAGGTATTGAAGTTTTTATTTGTGAAATTTGTTGTTGTGAAGTTATAAGTCTTGTATATGTTTCATTATCAGTTTGCATTTGCTTCTTAAAAGGCAAAAGTTGTTTAGAAGTTTCAGCAAAAACAACTTGATCTGCATAAATTTGAGCATTAGCAAGATCACGAACTTCTTCATTTTCATCAGTTAAAAATAAACTATTAACAACTTCCGCATGTGCTGTAAGTTTTTCTTGAGCTTTGGCGATCTTTAAATATGCGTCTTGTTGTATTTTTAAAACTTTTTCTTTAAGTTCTTGATATTGTTCGCTATCATTTTGTGTTTTACCTGAAGAATCTGAACCTATAATTTCTGAGATTTCTTTAATTTTTGATGATTTAGTTTTGAAAAATTTACTAATAATTTTTTGACATTTTTGAGCTTCTTCGAGCATTTTTTTCGCTTGATATATTTCGCGACAAGACGATTGAATAACTAGAGTATGTGTTTGTTTTAAAAGATCTATTTTTGATGGAACAGAATTAAATGAATTTTGTATATGATACTTTAAATATTCAAGATTGGTTTGTAAAAATAAATTTTTTTTAGTTTCAAAAATATCATAAGATAACTTTTTTATAATATTTTTTTGTTGAGTAGAATTTTCGGTAATTTCGATTTGAGCGATATTATTTGATAATATCGATTGTTTAACTAATACATTAGTACCGGGAATTATTGAAAAAGAAAAAAGATTATCATAACTAAAACTTTTTAAAAGATTTTCGTGTCTATCGTTAGAATATCCCTTGATTCTTTCATTATCAATTTTCACTTGTTTTATTGAATCTAAGGAACTTGAAAAATATTCTATTTTTTTTTGCAATTCATCTTTTTTTGTTAGATTTGTTTCGATAGAAAATTGATATCGAAAATAATTTAATCTCGCAGAATAAAAATTAATTTTATAAGCGAACGGATCCATATTTGGAATTTGTTGCAAGAAAATGGGATCGATTCTATCAATCTTTTCAATAAATTTTTTTATATCATCAATGTGTTTATCAAATGTTTGTGTTGGACTAATCTTTGGAGCAAAACAAATCATGGAAGAAGCTCCTGCGGCGGATTGAGAAACTTCATAAAAAAGAGAATGCGGAAAACATTGTGTGATATAAAAAAAACGACTAAACAATTCTTCTAATTCTCAAATCTTTTTTTTAGTTTCTCACGATTCTTGTTTTTCATTTGATTGTACTTCCAAAATGACGTTGTTAAAAAAAACAGAGTCGGTTCGTAAATTTTGAACATTTCGTGTTTTAGAACGCATTCGGGAACGAAATACGTCTTTAAACTTATGCGGCAGATTTGAATTATTTTGGTTTAATTCATCAAAGATTGTATATGAAGTAATTTCGCTTGCTTCATATTCATATCCATGAGTATCCAATGATACAATAGGAGTTATTACTTTTAATTTGAATTGTGCATCTTGCATAGACGAAATATAATATAAAATATTATATATGTACCTAGTTTAGTTCTAGATTTTTTATATAATTTTGCTAACAAAATGAAGGTTTTAATCATCGATAACTGAGGACCACATTTTTTTGTCGGCGGAACAGAACTTTATTGCTCAATGCTTATAGATTTGTTAAAAAATAACAATTGTGAAATAGATGAAATATGCCTTATAGAGGGCGAGAATAAAAAGGATGAAGAGCACAAAATAAATCTCTTTTATTTCGGCTTGGTTAATATTAAAAATATCTTTAAAAGAAATAAAGTCTTTGTCGAAAAAATAGATGATTTTTTAACAAATAATTATGATTACGATTTTATTATTTTCAACACTATCTTTTTTTCTAAAAAAACAAATTTCCATAATATTCCGGTTATTGTAATTCAACACCTCCACCCTTTATTTTATTGATTCGCAAATAAGATATATCCGATTAATGGACTAAAAAATAAAGCGATCAAAAATATCGTTTGTTACACTGAATATGATAAGAAAAAAATGTTAAAATATTTCCCTGATAAAAAAATCTTTACAGTGCCGTTGCCTTATTTTTTTTCTTCAAACCGACCAGTCAATTGTGAAAAGCCGAATAATATCGGTGTGTTTGGCAGATTGAACAATAAGCAAAAAAATATTATATTAGCATGTAAAATTTCAAAATATTTAAACTGTAAAATTCTTTTATATGGTTCTAATGGCTCGAATGATGAAAAAATTCATCAATTAGTCAAAAAATATCCTAATATTGAATATAAGGGAGGATATAAAAGAGAAGATTTGCCAGAGATTTATAAAAATATTAAATATCAATTAGTTCCAAGTAAATTCGAAGGATTTGGTTATGTGTGTGTTGAAGCGTTAGCAAATTCAGTTCCTTTAATAGTTCGTGACACTTTCCCTTCTGCTAGTTTTTTAATTGACGGAAAGAATAATGGAATTAAATTTAAAAAACATACGTTCCCTAGAAAAATAGCAAAATTAATTGAAAATTTTATTTCTAAAAATAATTATCAAAATATGCAAAAAAAATGTTATGAATTTTATTCAAAATATTTAACTATCGAAAAATTTAATGAAGCTTGAATGAAAATAATCAACGAAATAAAGAGTTAGTTTTTTGTAGGAATATAATCTATATGTCACTATAATGTGGTTGGCGAACCGTGTTAGGTTGGAAACAAAGCGGCACTAAGCTATAAATCACATGTATAGTGGCATTATTTATTATGAAAAACAATATTCCTGAATTATTAGCTCCTGCAGGTGATTTAGAAAGAGCAAAAATTGCTTTGGATTTCGGAGCTGATGCGATTTATCTTGGAGGAAAAGCTTATTCATTAAGAGCAAGAGCTAGTAATTTTGATACATTAGCGATTAAGAAAATTAGTGAATACGCAAAAAAGAATGGAAAGAAGTGATATCTTGTTATTAATGTTTTATGTCAAAATGCTATGTTGGATGACTTTCTTTCTTATTTGCGAAAAATGAAAAAATACAACCCAGATGGATATATAGTGTCCGACCCTTTCATCATTACTCAGATCCGCAAAATTGATAAGAAAACCCAAATCCACATTTCTACTCAGCAAAGTGTCACAAATTCAAAAGCGGCATTATTCTTTAAAAGAAATGAATGTCAAAGAGTTATTTTAGCAAGAGAAGTTAGTTTTTCAGAATTAAAATTATTAATGAAAAATGTGGAAAAAAAGATAGATATCGAATGTTTTGTCCACGGAGCTGTTTGTATCGCTTATAGTGGTAGGTGTATGCTTTCTAATAATTTTTGTTTAAGAGATGCCAATATCGGTGGGTGTGCTCAATCATGCCGATGAGAAATGAAACTTTTCGATGACAATAAGGTTTACTCTGATAAATTCTCAATGAGTGCGAAAGATATGTGCTTAATCACTAAAACAAAACAGTTAATAGACGTTGGAGTATCTTCTTTTAAAATTGAAGGAAGAATGAAAACTGAGCATTATATTGCAACTGTGGTGAATGCGTATCGAAAAGTAATTGATTCGTATATCAAGAAGTAACTATTTTTTCTCGATTCAATCAAATAAAGACGCAAAAACAGAACGATGAGAATAATACTTTTTTTTCAAAAATTCTAAAATTTCACTTGGTTTTTCTAAAAAAAAGTAGATAATTGGTTTTTTTAAAATATTTCTTTCACGAATAATTGGCAGTAAGAATTCTTGAATAAAAGAAGTATCGTCAAATTCAAAGAATGAAAAACTTATAAAAAGAACATCTGTATTTTTTAATTCTTCTTGTAAATTATTGAGGTATTTTTTGTCATTTGCCTTATCTAAAAAATCTCTATTGTAAATGGTGGAAATGTTAATTCTTGCCGTTTTAAAAGATTCAACTAGAGTTAAGGAATAATAGATTCATAATTCAAAAAAAATAGAGGCCGCTCCTGCTATAATGAGGTTTTTTATCTCTTTTTTTTGATATTGTTGCAACATTTGTTCTCATTTTTTTTCGACTTCACTTCCGGAAACTATCATACTTTTTCTCATCTTTATCGAACCTTTTTGATATTTTGGGAAATCGTCAACAACTCAATCCAAACTTTTATTCTTCTTGCACTTAATCATTTTCTCATTAATTTTTCCATTTTCATCGCGATATAGAACATTGTGCATTTGAGAAGCGAAACAACACTTATCGCCACTATTATTACATTTCTCTTCATCGTCCACTTGCGAGATTATTTTAAGAAAATTAACCTTAATTTCGTTTCTTGTTAAATTTAAAGCTTTAATGGAAGGATTTTGTAAATACTTTGAAAGAAATTCCTCGGAATCTAAAAAATCGTCCAATTTAGTCTTAGTATCTTTTTCTTTTAATTGCGATAGTATTTCCTCTTCCATAAAACTCAATTTATTTCAATGAAATCTCTTCGTCGTCAATCAAATCTTTGTTTGCATTAGCACTAGAAGCCTTTTTTTGATCTCAAGGGAGGGAAGTAATGGCACCTTTTGTGAAACTTCTGATGAAATGAAGAAGAACATCGTCAAGTTTAGTATAGTTCTTTTCTAAAATAGTTGCACATACTTTATCAAAATACTTGACATTAATCTTGTTTTGCTTAACACTTTGGTATTTACAAGAATTGATTGTATAGTCGATAATTATGTTGATAATCTCATCTGATAAACCCTTATTTGACGCTCCTACGATTACATAATTGTCGGCAATATTAACATCAGTTTTGTAAATTTTGGATAGATACTGGAATGGAGTATTATTTTTATACGAAGCAAATATTTGTTCTTTTTGTTCTAATGTACATTTTCCTTCTCAAATAAAACTGTCGCGGTAAATAGTGTTTGAGACTAAAGGGATAATGATATTTCTTGCAGTATTGATTTTTTCTTGAAGAACCTTAGTATCGATTTCAACAAAAGTCTCGAATTTATTAGCTGATTCTTTCATTAATTCAATAATTTTTTCAATACTGAACTCTTTTTTACATTTTTCGATTATATTGTTTAATTCATCATTGTAATTGATTGGGAGTTTAAAGAAAGAGCATAATGAAGTATTGATAACCTCGTCTTGAATATTGCTTACATGATATTCTTTGGCTTTAAGGAATTGTTCGACAGTGCATGAAATATCTTCGAATAAACCATTATTTTGATAAACTGGTGTTAAAAGAGTTTTATATTCTTCTAATTTTTCATTTGTCAGTTTACTTTTAATATAAGAGTTAAGCATTATATTGCTAGTTATTGTTTTAAAACTTGGTATTTCGTTAATATGAATGATAATATTCTGGTTAGTTGTGTTTTTAAAGATAGAGATTAATCCGAAAGCTTCAAGAGAGTTAAATAATTCATCTATTTCGGTCTCATTTACTTGCATTTTTTTATAAAGATAAGAAAATTCGCACTTCGAGTCTTTAAGAATGATAGTTTTTTTTAATAAAGAATTAAGAATTTTATAAAGACTAATAGATTTAGCTCCGATAATATCTTCGATGAATTCTAGTAGAATATCATTTTTTGAAGACTCATCATGTGTTTTTGCGATATAGAATGTAGTGTTGGAAAAAATCATGAAAAAGGGTAATAAAAAAATAATTATTTTTTCAATAGATTTTTTAAATCTAATGTAAATATATTATATTTATTTAAAAAACCGGTTTTACTCTATAAAATCGTATATTCTCAACCTTTTTATCCCATGCTTGTTCCAAAAAACTTGAAAAAACCAACCATTTTCTCAAATCTAGGTCTATACACGATGTTATGGAGTTTGAAGAGTTATGCGAATCTACCTTCTCCCTCTTAAAACCCCTAAAAAGTTAACTTTTTGTTTTTTTGTCGCTATATATATATATGTATGGTTCAAGACTATAAAGACACAATCAAATCGTTCGAAAGCAAGTTTGGTAAAGATATTTTTCATCATTCTGAATCCTTTAAAAAAGAAGATATTATCTCAACAGGAAGCTTAATGTTAGACAATATCTTAGGAATTGGTGGTTTACCAAAAGGAAGAATCGTTGAAATTTACGGAAATGAAAGCTGCGGTAAAACTACTTTGGCATT
>JAITDD010000041.1 GCA_031282725.1 Mycoplasmataceae bacterium | reverse complement strand
ATTCGAGGGAGTACTTGTAAGCAAATTATATAATTCTTGTTCAAATTGTTCGTCAATTTCATTTTTTTGAGGTTTAAAGATTTGACATTCTACTTCATTGTATTCGTAATCAGGAGAATATTGACGACCATATTCAACTGGTGACATTCTGCCAAGTCTTACTTGAACTCTTATTTTATTGTAATAACCCAAAAATTCTGTAACTACTCTTTGAATATTTTCTACAGTTCTAAGGTGATATGGCAACTTCTTTTCAATATACTTTTTTAAAATATTTCAGAAGTTTTCGATTAGTCTATTTTCAACAGATTTTCCGATGCCGCTCATTGAAGCTTTTATTGAATTTTCTATTAACAATTTCATGTAAGCTTTGCTAGTGTATTGTGACCCGTGATCTTGATGGCATTTATGTATCTTATTTAGTGGTAATAATCTCAAAGAAGCACACACGAATTCAGCAGTCGGGTTTGTGCTGATGATAACACCGAAAACTTCATTATTAAAACAATCAATGTAACCGTTTAAATAAACGATTTTTTTGCGAACATGCGGTGTTTTAATATATGTAATATCAGTACAAACTTGTTCTTTGCAAACATCTGTCTTAAATTTACCATTAACTAAATTTTTGAAGCCGTGTTCTGTGTCTTTTGGGTCATATCTTTTGAATTTCCTTCTCTTTTTGCATTGAATATCTAGTTCTTTCATGTATTTTAATATTGTGTCTTTACTATGATGTGTGAAAAAAGCATGATTCATTTGATTGTTTATTCCCCTACATCCTAGAGAAGGATCTAATTTGTGAGTTTCTGATATTAGTTTTTTAATTTCGTCCTTTTTCATTCTTCTCAAATTTTTCGGTTTTCGATAGTAAAGTTTTTCGTTACAATTTAACAATTTGCTGGAACAAAATACAGGGAGATTTCTATCCTTAAGTCTTTTTATTATTTCCTTCTTGATTTTAATCTTCTTTTCCTTTAAAATTTCGTCAATTGTATCAATGATTATTACGAGCTGTTCTTTAGAGGTTTTTTCGACTACTTGTTCTTTTGTAAGTCTCTTCCTTCTTTTCTCTTTCATCAACCCTTCAAAATTATATTTTTTATAAATATAAATTCATCTGTAAATTATCTCGACTGCATCTGAATAAACATATTGGTATTTCGATTGCTTACAGGAAACTTTTATCACACGATCGTGTTTTAATAATATGTTTTTTTCAAGAAGCTCAATAGCTAAGGTCTTTACTTTTTCACCAGCCAAGTATCTCTTAACTGTTTTTATTTTAATTTCTGCGGTAACTGATTGGAAGGTGTAACTCATCGTAAATTCGACAAGTACTCCCCCGATTTAGGGACATTCTGTTATAATAAAACTAATATGTCTATTTCTATAAAAAAAAAAATTGGCTTTTTTAGCTCTATTTTAGTTGGTTTTTCTATTGTATCTATTCCTAGTCTTTTTCTTTGTTTAGGTGTAAGTAAGATGAACGCCGATCAAATAAAAATACCACAAAATTGTATTGTTTCAGTCTATGGGAAATCTAATCCATCCTTGATTTTTGGTGGGATAGAAAATGATTATGTTTTTTTAAACGGTTTTTTTACCGCTGAACAAACTTTTAGTTATACAATTAATGGTATTGTACCAACTTTTAATGTTAATAGTGTAATTACTAATCTTTCTGCAATTAATTCGGCTCCTTCAGCAGGAATTTATTTCGACAGTACTACCAACAACATTATTCGTCCGCCAATTATTTCTCGTAATAATGTGCTTTCTTTAAAATTTGAATCCGTTAGTTTTGCCAGTGACCAAAGTAAGACGCAATTCGAAATAACATCTCCGTCAGGTATCGCTTTTTCTAATAATGTTAACACAAAATGGAAACCTGCATTAACTCTTGATAAAGAGAAAACTCCTTTCGATATTAATCTTTTATACAGCCCTACCAGTCAAACTAGTTTTTGTTTTTCTACTCAAAAAACTGCTGATTCAACATTATCTGCTAGCAAAAAAATACCATCTTCTTATTTCTCTATTTACCTGGACATCTATTTTACACAATCCCAAGATCATGCAATAAACTTTTGATACAAAAACTAAATATATTTCTTTATCAAATCATCATAAATGTTTTTTACAATATTAGGATTAGCTTGTCCTTTTGTCTCTTTCATTACTAGACCAATGAAAAATTTTTCTATTCTTTCAATTCGGTCTTTGTTTGAAACAATAACTTCTTTATTATTTTCTAAAATATTTTGAACGATTTTATAAAGGAAAGAGGCATCAGTAATTTGCGAAAAACCTAATTCTTCGATTATTTGTGACACAGTTTTAGTGGAAGTGAAAAGATGTTCAATAATTATCTTTCCTTGTTTTGCGTTTATTTTATTTGATTTAATTAAAAGAATCATATCAATAATTTTTTGAATTAAGTTTTCGTCTAATTTTTCGATAGTAAGATTCATTTTATTCGCAATTTTTACGGTCTCGATAATAATTCAGGTAACTACAAGGTTTGGGTCTTTAACGGCATCATTTACTTTTTCGAAGAGGTTGTATAATGACAAATTATTTAACATCACCTCATCAATATTAGTTGGAAGATTGTATGAAGCTAGTTTTTTGGAAATATTATCTGGTAATGTTGAAGGATCTAAAAAGGTGGTATTAATAAGTTTTGTGATATTTAAAGGAAGAATATTTGTATCTTTCGTATAGAAATATTCACAAGGATCTTTTTTTTGTCTCATAAAAATGGTTTTTTGTTCTTTATCATCTCATTTTCTTGTTTCTTGAATTACTTCATCCCCTTTATTTAGTAAGGAAAGTTGGCGGTGATATTCATGCTCAATAGCTAGAGCTACTGATGAAAAAGAATTCATATTTTTAACTTCAACTCTTGTTCCTAAAATATCAGAATCGCTTATAGAAATATTCAAATCAACTCGAAGACTAGACTCTTCCATTTTTCCATCACTAATATTTAAAAAAACTAAGATTCTTTTCAGTTTGGTTAAAAATTCAATAACTTCCTCCTTTGTATGAAAAACTGGGTGGGTAACAATTTCGATTAATGGACTACCACATCGGTTGTAATCTAGAAAATTATTATTCCCGTTTTGTATTTGTTTGGCAGTATCTTCTTCAATATGAAATTCGTTAATTGCTATTTCTTTTCCATTATTCAGTTTTACGATTCCATTTTTCGCAATCACGTTATCACCAAATTGTGTAATTTGATATCCTTTTGGCAAATCGTAATGAAAATATACTTTTCTGTTAAAAGCAAGGATAGGGTTTAATTCCATATTCATCGCTTTACCCAACACAATTGCTTTTTTTACAACCTCGATATTTAAAAAAGGTAAAGTTCCAGGAAGAGCTAAATCGACCTCATTTGTGTATTCGTTTGGGGTTGAAGAATAAATATTTAAAGAATTAGAAAAAACTTTATGTGTTGTGTTTAATTGAGTGTGGATTTCTAATCCCATAGTTATTTGATAATTTTTCATTATTTTTTTAAAACCTCCTCAAATTTTAGAGCAATATTTAAGAGATTAAGATCATCAAATTGTTTGCAGTTAATGTTAAGGCCAAAAGGTAAACCTTGGTAATTTTTGAATGGAATAGTTATCGAACAAAAGCCACAGAAGTTCCCAAGTTTAAGATATTGGTCGATTCCATTACGAGTATATTTCCTATTTTTAAAATCAATGTCAGGGGCGATATCACCAGATCCGGGCATGATGATACAATCAAAGGAAGAAAATAGGTTTAAAAAATAATCAACAAGCTCGTCACGAATAGAAAAAGCAATCTTATCAATTCCGTGATTAACAAAAGAGGCACCTAATACCATTTTTCTTTTTACATCGAAACTTAAATTTTCACTTCTTTCTTTTGTTACCTTTTCGTAATAATCACCTTTAAAAGTATGAGATTCAATTGTGTTAATTAGTGTGTCTTTCGCCCTGTTTGAAAAGAAATCAGAATAACACAAAACATGATACAATTGGAATAAAAGATTAGAATTGAAGTATTTAGGAAGAACTATTTTAGTAAAGTTAAATTCGTTTTTATTTTCATTGATGAATTTTTCATATTCATTTCTGATATGTTTAGCTTCTTCAAATTCTTTATTCGTTGTTTTATCTAATCATTCTTCTTCACTAAATTGAATAAATCCTACATTAATTTTCCTTTCCTTAAGGAAGTTCTTCATTTCTCTATCTTTATCTAATATTTGGCTAGTCATATCTTTTTCATCGTACTTGATCAATTCATTCGCAAAAATTCCGACATCATTCACATTACTAGCCATAATCCCGACAGTGTCTAAAGAATTACAGAAAGAAAAACATCCATATCGACTTATAAGTCCATAGGTAGGTTTATATCCAACAATACCAACAACGCTGGAGGGTAAACGGATCGAGTCTACCGTATCCACTCCTATTGATGCTAAAACCTCTCCTGTCGCCACTTTATTAGCACTTCCGCTGCAACTACCCGGGACGACCTTATTTTTCGCCAAATAATGCACTACTGGAAGATTTGATATTGCAGAACATTCCATTCCACTTCCTCCACAGCCAAATTCGTCGCATGTATCTTTCCCAACCAAATAACCTCCTTTTTCTTGTAAAATCTTATAAACTGTTGATGAATATTGTGCGATATAGTTTTTGTAGAAAGAAGAACCGCCTGTTGTTTTGATAGATTCTGTGCAAAACAAGTCTTTTAGAGAATAGGGGATATTGGATAGGATAGATTTATTTGATTTTGGGAATAAGGAAAAGGTTTGTGTAATCGTTGAGTTTAAATGTTTATATTTTTCATATAAATCGAAGTGTATTTGTTTTATTTCTGAAAATTCTTTTGTTTGGTATTCTCTGATTTTGGAAGATGAAGTGGGAGAAGGAACAAAACCAAGGAAAGATTCTTTTGGCGAAAGGAAGTTAGATTTAAAGATATCAAAGAAACCAACCTTATTTTTTTCACTAAATTTGTAGTTTAGTAAACAAGAATAATTGTTTTTATTGTAACTGCACATCCAAATTTTATCTTGTTCAGTTTCAATGAATCCTAATTTTAAATTTTTTAAAATAATAGATAATTCATTTTCCATTCTTTTTTTATTATATTTTTTTATATTATTATTAATATATTAATATATATTTATATATATATTAATTAACTATATTAATTTATTAATTAATTATTATTAATATAATTAATTATTTCTTATTATTTATATTTAATATAATATTATAAAATATTATGGCTAGACAATTTCCAATTGAAAGATATCGTAACTTTGGAATTATCGCCCACATTGATGCCGGAAAAACAACAACAAGTGAAAGAGTTTTATTTCACACAGGAAAAACTCATAAGATTGGTGAAGTTCATGATGGTGCTGCTACTATGGACTGAATGGCTCAGGAAAAAGAAAGAGGAATCACGATTACAGCAGCAGCTACTTATGCAAACTGAAAACACAGCGATCCTCTTCCTGGAGACAATACTGAGGAATTCGAATTCAATCTAATCGATACACCAGGACACGTTGATTTTACTGTTGAGGTTAACCGTTCTTTAAGAGTTCTTGATGGCGCTGTTGTTGTTTTGGATGTTCAGAACGGTGTAGAACCACAAACTGAAACTAACTGACGACTTGCTGACAACTACAATGTTCCTCGAATCGTTTACTGTAACAAAATGGACAAAATCGGAGCTAACTTTGAAATGAGTGTTAAAAGTTTAAAAGAAAGACTTGGAGCTAATGGTGTAGCGATTCAATATCCAATCGGTTCCGAATCTGATTTTAAAGGAACAATTGACTTAGTAACAATGACCGCTAGATTTTATGATGGTGGAAAGGAAGAGGATTATAAAAAAGGTGCTATTCCTGATGAACTTTTATCTGTTGCTCAAGACTACCGTGCTGTTATGCTTGAAGAAATTGTTAACTATGACGAATCATGCATGGAAAAATTCTTAAATGGAGAAGAGTTGACTGTTCAAGAAATTAAATTATGTATTAGAAAAGGTGTTCTTACAGGAAAATTCTTCCCAGTTATTTGTGGTTCTTCATTCAAAAACAAAGGTGTTAAAGGAATGTTAGACTGCGTTATCGACTATCTGCCGAACCCATTAGAAGTTGAAAGAGCAAAAGGAGTTGATGCTAATGGAAATGAAGTTGTTATTACCCCAAACGATAATGGTAAATTCATTGCACTAGCATTCAAAGTTGCAACCGATCCTTTCGTTGGACGATTAACATTTATGCGAGTTTATAGTGGTCATGTTAACAGCGGTACCTACATTTACAATTCTAACA
Organism: Mycoplasmataceae bacterium; assembly: GCA_031282725.1. Lineage (GTDB taxonomy): Bacteria > Bacillota_I > Bacilli_A > Mycoplasmatales > Mycoplasmoidaceae > Malacoplasma_A. Next base: position 9,225 of record JAITDD010000041.1, on the reverse strand, counting down.
GAGATGAGAAAGAAAGAATATCTCGTTTGGTTAAGATGCACTCTAACAACAGAAACGAAATTCAAGAAATATATGCCGGAGATATCTGTGCTGTTATTGGATTAAAAAGTACTACTACAGGAGATACTTTATGTGAAGAATCTGTTGACATTAAACTAGAAGCTATGGAATTTGCTGAACCAGTTATTAGTCTTGCAGTGGAACCAAAAACTAAAGCAGATCAAGAAAAAATGGGTGTTGCTTTAACAAAATTAGCAGAAGAAGATCCAACCTTCAAAGTTTCATCAAACGAAGAAACAGGACAAACAATTATTAGTGGTATGGGTGAATTACACTTAGACATCATTGTAGATAGAATGCGTCGTGAATTTGATGTTCAAGTTAATGTTGGAGCACCCCAAGTATCATATCGAGAAACCTTCCTTAAATCAGGAGAAGCAGAAGGAAAATATATTAAACAATCAGGAGGACGAGGTCAATATGGGCACTGTCAAGTTAAATTTGAACCTAACCAAGGAAAAGGATATGAATTCGTTAATGCTGTCGTTGGAGGAAGAATCCCAAGAGAATATATCAAACCTATTGATTCAGGATTACAAGAAGCAATGAAATCTGGACCTTTAGCTGGATATCCTATGATTGATATTAAAGCCACAGTATTTGACGGTTCTTACCATGATGTGGATAGTAGTGAAATGGCTTATAAAATCGCTGCCGGAATGGCTTTAAAGAATGCTGCTAATACTTGTGGTGTTGCTTTATTAGAACCAATTATGTCTGTTGATATCATCGTTCCTCAAGAATATTTTGGAGACGCTATGGGAGATGTTACTAAAAGGAGAGGAAATATCGAAGGTACCGAAGAAAGAAGTAATGCTACAATCATAAAAGCAAAAGTTCCATTAGCTAACTTATTCGGTTATGCCACAGATCTTCGTTCATTCACCCAAGGACGTGGTAACTACTCTATGTTCTTTTCTCACTATGCCCAAGTTCCTAAATCTGTTGTTGAAGAAGTTATTAAAAATAGAAAGAAATAGTTTGTCTTTTTTGGCTTAAAAAACTAAAGCTAAGAAATATAATTTACTATGTAATGAGGACTAGAAGGAAGCAATTATTCGGCGAAGAATTAGCAAACTCAATTAGTCATGGAATCATGGCAATTTTTGGCATCTTTGTTCTTGTTTTTCTTTTAGTTAAATCTGATACTTTATCAAAAACCTTTGGGGCAATTATTTTTGGTTTGTCAGTTACTGCTTTATATACCTTTTCAACTCTATATCATGTTTGGATGAACGAATCATTCAAGAATAAGATTTTAAAAAGGTTTGATCATATTTCGATTTATTTGCTGATTGGAGGAACGTATGCCCCTATCCTTTTAAATCTAACAACCATTACTTCGATTCCTTCTTTTATTCCTAATATTAGTGTCGGACTTTTATTCTTTATTGTTCAATGATTATTAATTATTACAGGAATTGTTTTTAAATCGATTTGGTTAAATAAGTTTCACTGGATTCATGTTATTATCTATTTAGTTTTAGGATGGACAGCGATGTTTTTTATTGATAAAATTTACAATTATAATGTCATTTTCTTCTGGCTAATAATAAGTGGAGGGTTAGCATACACATTCGGAGTTATCTTTTATAGTTTAAGTGAGAAGGTTAAATATTTTCATTTTGTATGGCACTTGTTTGTTATGGCGGGAACTATATTACATGCAATTGCGATAATAAAATACATTTATGTTTAGATTAAAATATCTGTTTTCATCTTTATTAATTTAATAATTGACAAATAAATATAATTCTATTATGAGTAGAGTAGATGAAATAACACAAAAAAAGGCTTTATGTGGTAATACACGTAGTTTTTCCATGAATCACAGCAGACGTACTTTTGGTTTAAATCTACAAACTGTTCAAGTAAAATCTGGAAACAAAATTAAGTCTATCCGAGTTTCTGCTCGTACACTTAAAACATTAAAGAAACAACGTAAAATTGCAAAATAATTTTATCAATATTGTATGTTAAAGAAAGATTGTCTGTTTTGTCAAATAATCTCAAGAACCATTCCTTCCAAGATTGTATATGAAGATGATGACACTTTAGCCTTTTTAGACATCAACCCTACAGAGAATGGCCATATCCTTATCATCCCTAAAGTCCACTTCGATAATTTTTCTTCTACTCCTTTGAATTATTTAAATGCTACAGTTCGGGCTTCTTTAGCTGTTGTTGCTTTATTAAAAAAGAAATTGAATCCAGATGGTTTTAACTACCTTTCTAACGAGAATGAAATTGCGGGTCAAGTTATTAATCATTTTCACCTTCACATTATCCCAAGATTCAGTAAAGATAACAAAATGTCTAAAAAACTTGATGTAGAAGAGGTTTATAAAATTCTTACGAAATAAATGTTTTATTAACTAGGAATGAATAATCTAGTTAATAAGACACTATGTCTATCATATTGTTGTTCATCAAGTGATGCTGTTGGTTGATATGTCACGAGTGTTTCAGATTCGTGTTCGACAAATTGTAATGCCATCTCATCAAGCTCTCCTGTTTCTTGCGTTCTTCTATGATTTTCGATAATTGAACGAGTTTGATTTCGTATTCCAGTTTTAATTAAAGATGTCGCGTGATCTAAATCAGGATTTTTAGTAACTGATTGTTTTTCATCTATGTAAATACAACTTATTTCTGGATTAGATAAAGTAATTTGAGAAAGTTTTTCGCCATGTATACTTAATATTTCTGGATTGTATTCGGTATTAAATTTTCTAATTAAAAAATTATTATTAATGATTAGTTTAGAAAGTAACACCGCATTTGTGGAATTATCGTCGGATTCTGAAGTTATTTGATCTCGTAGCATTCTGTTAATTGATGCTATTTGATTTTGAGATTCTAACATATTAGTTAATCCAATTTTTTCGATTTCGTGTATTTTATCAATCTCGCTCATTTCTGTGTCTAATGGTGTTCTTACGAGACTTTTATTTAAATTTTCACAAACAGAAACCAATTCCCCCAATTTTTGCAAAGATTCTCTATTTTGCGGAATACGAGTTTTTTTATATTCATTTAATAATTCTAAGATTTTCACTCCGGAATAAAACTTGCTGCTAGTTGTTAATATTAAATCGTTCTGAAATTTAGCAAGATGCTCAGCTCTTTCGTTTTCATTAACCTGTATTAAATAATTCATCAATTGTCGAATCAGTGTTTATTGCCGAGTCATCAATTATTTCATCAACTGAATTAACGAAACTGTCGGTATCAGTCCCTAAGCAACTACTAATTTTTATAACATATTTATATTCGTTGTATCATCTTTCATTTTTGATTATTGAAATAAAAGGAACTTGTTGTTTAGCGGAATCGTATATTTCATTTGCTTTAATAATTAGATTAATAAAATCCTCTTCAAGAGCAGTTCAATCATCACATGTTGCATTGTTACATTGATAAAGTCAATTATTTGGGCTAGTTTCTTGAATTAGCGATTTAATATAGGAAAAAGTCCATAAAGAAGGAGCGAGAATACTAGTAGGCTCTGGATTAATTTTATCAATAATCGCTTCAAAATCAGTATAAAATTCAGTAAAGACACTTGAAAAATTAGAGTCAAAAGCGATTCATTGAGCAAATGTTAAATCTTTATTTTTTTCATATCAAACTGTGTCGGTATCATTTAAACAAGAAGAGATTTCGGTAAAGCATTGTTGTTTCGCGAATTCTGTGCTAAATGCTAAATCTATAGCATTAATATATATTTCAAAAGTATTACGAAAATTTGTTCATTTTAAATTAGATGAATTTGCCAAACTTAGTTCTCCATTTGTCGCAGAAGATACTAAAAATTCGATTTCGCCAGCTGTGCTTCCGGTAATGTTCGTGCTTGTCGATCCTAATACTTCATTGTATGCATTAACTATTGAATCGGAGTAAGTAAAACCGCTTCCTAGATATCGTGTTTCGAAATATTGAAGTGTCTGGTTTTCATCAGTTTCAAACCATGTTTTATTTAATAAAGCTTCTTTGATGTAGTTTAAACAACTTTCTTTCTTTACTACATTAATTGAAGACAGATTTTGAGAAACAATATCTATTTGATCTGATAAGTTTTGCAAATTTGTTGTTGAAATAATAGAATTTGAACCATCTATTTTCTCATCTATTAAATTAAAAAGCTGATGGATATTTGTCGAAGGATCAATTGTTATACTTATTTGGCTCAATAAATTTTGTAATACCACTTCATTTGGTAATGCTCCTAATAAAACTGTTTCATCATAAAAATAATCATTTTTGATATTAATGATTTTGGTTAAAACTATATCGCCTTTTTCAGAATTATTTTGTAATTTGTCAATCATAGAATTAAAACTTTCATAAACTGTTTCTCATTCAGAAATGTTTTCGTAACTTGCATCTTTTAAAGCACCATCTGTTGAAGAACTGTATATGTCGTTTAAAGTAGAATGGTAAGTAAAAGAATTTGATGTTAAAAAATTTAGTGAAGAGAGCAGAGAACTAGAAGAAATATTCAGTTTATCTTCTAGTTCAGATAAAGGGCAAGATAAATAACTTGTGGTTAAAAAGGCGTCATGGACATTTTTTATTGAAAGGATTGCATTTTCCTTAACAGCGTCTTCGTTTTCATTAATTTTGTTTTTTAAAGAAATAATAACGATTTTAAGTTCATTTCATTTTTCATCATTATTTGCAATTTGCGAATTAAATAAATCACCATTATTTTTCGCTAATGAAATTAAATTAGTGAAAGTATTTGAAAATCCAAAAGTGGATACATTAAAGTCATTTTTAATTTTAAAAACTACATCTTTAACAGTTCCATCATTTTCACTTTCTCCAAGTAAATTTTCGGCAATATTTTTTAAACTTAAAGAATATAAAACCCGGTTCATTGGAATATTTTCCAGCAAAGTTATTTCGTTTAATGCGTCTTGTTTGGCAAAAGTTTGGGAGTATCTTTTTTTGTGCAAGAAGACAATGTTGATATTTGACTTAACGAAAAAACAGAAAATAAGACTAAACTATTAACGAGTGTAATCTTTGTTTTTTTAGGCATTATGAGATAAAATTACATAAATTATAATTCCCGCAATTTTAAAATCAGTAAAAAATCTAACTTCTAACACTAGGAATATAATGTATATATGCTTACGCACGCGGTAGAAATTAACGATATTGTAAAAAACAAAATTAAAGAAGACTCCAATGTTAGTATTCGTGGTTGAGTTAAGTCTACTAGAAATTATGGAAAAATATCTTTTATTGAATTAAATGATGGTAGTTGTATCGAAAACCTTCAAATTGTCGCAAAAACAGAAAACACAAAAGGTTACGAACAAGCAATAAAATCTAGCCGTACTGGAAGTGCATTGCTTGCTATCGGATTATTAAAAAAATCAGAAAAGAACGAATCTGGTTATGAATTGGTGGCTGATGAGATTACGTTATTAAAAGATTCAGACGAAGACTACCCTTTACAAAAAAAAGAACATTCTTTAGAATTCCTTCGTGACATCGCTCATCTACGTCCAAGAAGTAAAACATTTCAAGCTATTTTTCGTATTCGTTCAAAATTATCATTTGCTATGCATAAATATTTTAATGAAAATGATTTTGTTTGAGTTGCTACCCCTTTAATCACGGGTTCTGACGCCGAAGGAGCTGGTGATTCTTTCGTTCTTCAAGATGATCCCAAAAGCCCACTTTTCGATAAAAAAGCTTCTTTAACAGTTTCCGGACAATTGCATGGAGAAGCATTTGCTCAAGCTTTTAAAAAGATCTACACATTTGGTCCTACTTTCCGTGCAGAACATTCTCATACATTCCGTCATGCTAATGAATTTTGAATGATTGAACCAGAAATAGCTTTCTGTAACTTACTTCAATTACAATTCTTTATTGAAGACTTCATTAAATATATTACTAAATACATTATTTCCGAATGTCCTAGCGAATTAGAAATCTTTTATAAAGAAAAACCTTTTTTAAAACAACGAATTGAAACCATAGTCTCTTCAGAATATAAAAAGCTTGACTATATTGATGCGATTAAAATATTAAATGATGCTGTTAAAAGTGGTGTAAAGTTTGATGATGGTGTTACCGAATTTAAGTTTGGTACTGATATAGGAACTCCTGAAGAAAGATATCTTTGCGAAAAAATCTTTAATTGTCCTGTATTCCTACAAAATCTACCTCTTGAAATGAAAGCATTTTATATGAAACAAAATCCAAAGGAAAAATGATATACAGGAGATGATAAACTTGAAGGGTTCAGTGGAGTAACAGTTGCCGCTAACGATCTTTTAATTCCAGGCGTTGGAGAAGTTATTGGCGGTTCTCAAAGAGAGGATGAAGGACAAAAAATTATTGATGAAGCCGAAAAAAGAAAAATAGATTTATCAACTATCCAATGATATATTGATTTACGAAAATATGGTTACCATTCTTCTAGTGGTTTTGGAATCGGATTTGAAAGAATGTTAATGGTTCTTCTTGATTTAAATATTCGTGACTCTATTCCATTCCCAAGAACCCCAGGAGTTTTAAAGTTTTAATATAAATCTTACCTTTTTCACAATTTTTTATTAATATTAATTAATAGTAAAATTTGTATATAATGTTTGTATTATGGAAAAAAATAAAGTTACCAAAATTGACGAAAAAAGTAAAACATATCAAAATTTACAGAAAGCTTTTTCAGGAGAATCAGGCGCAAGAGTTCGTTATCAATTCTTTTCAAGTCAAGCAAAGAAAGAAGGATTTATTCATATTTCTAATATCTTTAATGAAACAAGTAATAATGAAAAAGAGCACGCGGAAATATGATTTAAATTACTTTACAATAATTCAGTACCCCCAACGACAAAGGATCTATTAATTTCAATAAATAATGAAAAGTATGAATGAGATACGATGTACAAACAATTTGCAGCCGATGCTAAAAAAGAAGGATATGATCATATTGCGGATTTATTTTTAAAAGTAGGAGAGATTGAAAAATTTCACCAAAAAAGATATGAACAATTACTAAAACAAGTAGAAGATAAAACTGTGTTTAGCGAAAAGAAAGAAGTTTATTGATGATGTATGAACTGCGGCACTATGATTAAAGGAAAAACTCCCCCATTAGTATGTCCTGTCTGTTCTCATCCCCAAGGCTACTTCATCCAAAAAGATGTTAAAATAAGCGAATAAGAATTAATCTAGTTTGATTTGCTGAACCTTTATATGAGATTTCTCAAATATTTTTCTTGCAGCAGCAAATACTTTATCGTCGTGATATTTGTCATCTAAATAATATACATTACTTATTCCTGATTGGCTAATCGCTAAGGCACAGTTATTACAAGAAGCTAATGTTACATACAAAGAGCATCCAGATAAATCGGTATGAGCTTTTAAAATCGCATCCATCTCCGCATGAACAACATAAGGGTATTTGCTGTCTATTCATTCTCCATCTCTTTTTCATGAAAAGTCTCCTTCTTTCGTTCTTTTTGGAAAATTGTTGCATCCAGAAGAGATTACTTTTCCTTCTTTATTAACAATAACACAACCAACCTTAGTAGAAGGATCATTACTTAATTTGCTAGCCTCAATAGCTAACTGCATAAAATGTTGATTATTTTTTTGCTCCATTAGGAGTTTGGGTTGTTGCTTTTTTTGCTTGTGAAGGTTTGTTTTCCATTGTATATACCATTGTTCTTGCATATTCACTAACAGAATCAACTACTGATGGTCCTGCTAAGGAAGAAGATATGTTTGTTTGTGTTTTTGAAAGTTCAATAGCTTTGTTTTCAATCTCTTCTAAAGCCGCTTGTGCTCTTTCCTGGGCTTGTTTGGAAGAATGGGAAGAAGAATGGGAAGAAGAATAATCTATTGAGGAATTTCCTGATATAGCACTTTCCACATTATCGACAACATGATATCCGCAACTTCATCCGTCTTCTTGTTTAGTTCCATCAAGATTTCCTTTTAAAGAGTCAACAGATGCTTCTGATTTAATTTTGGTTTTTCTCGCTCCGCTTCCTGAATCGTCTATTTCAACATTTTGGGCTTTTAAAGTTCAGTGAGATCCTTCACAAATAGGAGTTAGAACTTCGACATCAACGATTGAAACACCGTTATTATTAACTGCCAAAGTTGATGGATCTGTTTGATTGAATCTTTCTTTTACCCCCTCATTGAAAGCGCCAGAACTTGCTATATGTCCAGCAGTAGGTAAAGAAAGAACGAAGAATTTTCCGGTTTTCTCATTTTTAATTATGTAATCGGAGTATTGTGTAGGGTTTTCAACCAGACTAATTAATTTGTAGTCAGAATTGAGTTTTAGTTTGTCGAAAAGATGTTGCATATGTTGGATAATTTCAGTTTGGTTTAAATATAAGTCTCCCGAACTTAATTGAGTACCTCTAGGTAGTGAAGCTACCATTCGGTCTTTTCTCTTTTTTCCTTTTTTTAGATATCTTCCTGCCATCTATTATAATTATACAAATAAAAAGCGATTTATGCTAAGATTTTCCTCATTATTTTACTAAATAATAGAGAGGGAATTTTCACCAAAATTTAATTACTTTTCGAATAAAAAAAATTTGTTATAATATTTTTATGAACAAACAAACTAACCCTCATAAACACATCAATTTTTTACCTTCTGGAACTAAACGTTGTCCAGTGTGCGGAAACCCGACTCAAACTATAAGTAGAATCACAGGTTATCTATCTTTTAGTGAAAATAATGATGAAGTTATTCAACAAACAAAAGGTGTTGTAAAGAATAGATTCCAAAAAGGAAAACTTGCAGAACTTAAACTAAGAAAAAGTCATGTTTCTTCTAAAAATAATTAGTTTTTACTTTTTTATTTATATTTTTTAAACTTTAAAGGACATTCTTTGCTTTCTCAAGGAACTGAAATTTCGATACATTTACCATTAGGATATTTAATCTTTGGGACACTAGCGTAAACTCTTGTTGGAACTCCGATATCATTTAAATATAAATATATTCATTCGTGTGTTTCGGATTCACATGGAGTACCTATTTCTCCGTTTTCATCTTTGTGTTTGGAAACATCGCCACAAAACCCAGCGAATATATCATATTGCCATGTTGGTGATATTTTAACATCTAGTAGTTTTCAATCATTGTTCAAATATAATGTTTGTCTAATC
>JAITDD010000015.1 GCA_031282725.1 Mycoplasmataceae bacterium | reverse complement strand
ATAAAGAGTTAAACCCAGAAATGTTTGAAACAGGTAATGATAAAAAATTCGATTCATTTCTTAAAATGTATTTAGAAGATAAGAAACAAAGAGAGAAAGAAGCAATAGAAGCACGAAGACGAGAAGAAGAAAATCGTAAATGACAACTTAACATGGAAAAAGAACGAAAAGAGGATAAGGAAGAAGCGAGAAGATTAAGAGAAGCAGATAGGGAAGAAAATCGTAAATGACAACTTAACATGGAAAGAGAACGAAAAGAGGATAAGGAAGAGGCACGAAGATTACGAGAAGAAGATAGATTAGAAAACAAAACTTTTCAAAAAAATATTATTGACGAATTTAAAGAAGTTAAGGGAGATATTAAAGAAATAAAAGCTAAACAGGATAAAATGGAGAAAGATATCGAAGAGATAAAAACTAAACAAGATAAAATGGAAAAAGATATCAACAACATCGTAGAAAAAAACAATCTTAAAAGATAAAACTATTTGTGGGATACACGTAGCAGAGTATCTTGAAAAACCGAATACAAATGGGGATTTATTTAATTACCATTGTTTGCTAATCATTCAATTAAGTTAATAATTTTAATTCCAGAAAGAGTTGTGAAATTCGAAAAACTATTGCTTCTATTAAAAAATAAAGCAAGAACTATTTTTAATTACTATCTCTGATTGATTCTAAATTTTCAACTTCTCTTTCCTAATTGTTATTGATAAAAGATTTGTAGAATAATTCTTTAGTTACTTGAATGTACGATATTTTATTATTTTTATCAATTAATAAAAAATCAATTTCTTTATTAGAATAAGTTTTGAATGTGTGACGATAATAATTGTAAAATGTTTTTTTAATTGGTTAATTAAATTGGTCCAATCACAATTTGAGTGGAATTAGCCTATTTGAAAGTTTAGGTTATGTTCATGGAGAGATTTGTTAAAATTTAGTTTTCCAGCAACGAGATAAATTATCGTTTTAAATCAATTCAAATTTTTAAATCCGTGTGCCCGGTGTTTGCATTCTTGAATTAACGAATTTGTACCCTCAAGTATTGCATTGGATACTCGATGAGTAAAATAATTACAAATATCATTTAAATGTCTGGATAATAACGAGCCAAATTCAATGAGTGGTTTTAATTTAGTGCTGTTGATAAGATCGATTAATTTAATAAATCTTATTTTAGCATCTTCGAAATCGACTGAAGTTTTATAAATCTCTTCTAGTTCAATTTTAATTGAATTAGCTAAATTTAAAGGTTCGTATTTTTGGAGTAAATCTGTTTTTAAAGTCTTTTGCCATTCGTTTAAACGATCTTCGTTTTTTAAAAAACAAAACTTGGATTTTTTAAGAACTCTCGTTTCTTTTTTATCAAGTTGATCGTTATTTCTAATGAAATTATTTCGGACGATATTGATAGCGGAATTTAAATGTTTATAAATATGAAATTTATCAATCACTTTCACAGCATTCGGCAGATTTGTTTTCATTGCTGAACAATATGGTATTGACATATCACATGTAACGAGTTCAATATTCCCTAATTTTCCATTATGTTTTGTGAAGTCGGTTATAAACTCATCGAACGCATTTACATCTCTTCCATTAGAAACACAAATAACTTTTTTTGTTTGTGTATCAACAACAACAGTAATGTAATTATGTCCTTTTTTGAACGAAGTTTCATCAATACCAATAAATTTGGTCCAATCACAAATCGAGTGAAATAGCGATTTTTCAGGCCATATATTTGAATGTTTTGCCATTAGCGAAATAATTAAAGGTTACATTAATGCCGGAATGTAGCCAAATGTCTATTATCTGCAAAAAAATGAAACAGATAAAAAAGAAATTGATTTGATAATTGAAGGTGAAGGGGGAATCTTGTATCCTATTGAAATAAAAAAAGAATGACAATTGTTGACAAAAATTTTAGTAATATCGGGATTTTAAAGCCATTCGGCAACAAAATTGGACCAATGAGTGTTATATGTTTTGCTGAACCTTTTCACAGTCTTAAACCGGAAAGATATGTAGTTCCGATAACATTAATTTAGTCTTTCAATTCTTTTCTACACAAACAAAGGGATATTTTTCCTTATTAATAACCTTTCGTTTTTCCAACTGTTTTCACAAATTGAACAGTGTCATCAATATTGTTAACAGCGGTAAATACGATTTCATATATAGATTTATTTAAAACATCCTCTTCGGTAAAATCAGGAAGGAGAAATTTAATAGAATTAAGCAATCATTTCCCAAATATTTTAATATCTTCTCTTCGATCTGCTAATAAATCATTAATTGAAAAATATTCTGATGATAAAGAAATTGTTCGACTAGGGGAACGAAGCATTCTTTCTACAACCTTATAAATTCCTAAACTACAACTGTAAGAGAATTCATCAACAATAGTTCTAAGTTTGTAAGGAAGAGGAATGTTATCTGCTTTTCATACAACTTCCTTCAGCATTGTATAAAAGAACATAACACCATGTCCACCTCTATTTCCGGGGATATCCTTACCACCAATAATAGCATGAGCAAATTCGTGAGCTACTAGTATGATATCGTTAATATTTTTTTTCGATTCATCTATTGGAACACTAACCTCAATGATATTTTTTTTAGGAATAAAGTGAGCTGCGGCATTTCCGGGGAATTTGGCATTAAGAAAGATGCAAAGGCTATTTGTTTCACTAGGAGGTTCTGTCGGATTTTCTGGTGGTTCTTCTCCTCTTTTAACCTTATTGTAAGAATTGAAAACAACTCTTCTATTTGCTGATTTATATTGAGAAATTAAGGAAGAGTCTTTTATACCCAAAAAATCCATTATTCAATCAAAATCATGTTTTTTAAGATTAGCATTTTGCTTCATAACGAAATTATATCTCATTATTTTGCAAAAAAAGGTGGGACTATTGTTTGGGTTTTTTTATCGGAACATTATTTTTCTTCACAACGGCTTTTGAATCTTGTTTCTTGTCTTTTTTATCATCTTCTTCAGGAAGTGTTGAAAAAAAAGCCACAACATAAAGAAGAAGTCCAACAATAACACAAATATCAGGAACATTGGCATATAGGGTAGTTTTTCCTATTTGGATGTAATCAATAACTCCCCCAAGAGCAATTTTGTATTCGTTAAAACGTGGTTCTGTTTTGTAGATGAATCTGTCCATTCAATTCATTAAAGCTCCCGCAAAGACAATTCCTGAACCTATCATAGCTGCTTTGTTGGTACAGAAAATGAAAAGGACAGGGAAAAGAAGAAGGACGGCCGATTGAAGGATTATCACTAGGGTTATATTATCGCTTCCTAACCCTCCTATTCCCCCGTGGTTAATGATTGTGTTAGGTGGGAAGTTGAGAAAGAAATGGAGTCAGAAAAAGAAGCAGAGAGAAAAGGCGGGAAGAAAAGAGATACCAAATATCCAGATAAGTTTGGTTTTGATGATTTGTTTATTTAAAAAATTTTGCATAATGATTTAGATATCTTTACTTGAATACATTATGTGTGGGTAAATTAATTAATGATATATTCACCTTTTCGATAATGGTAAGCAAGAATCATTAAAATAATATTAGCGCAAAGAACAACGAACATTGAAATAATTCAGAAAAGAGTTAATGATTGGAAAACGAATGGATCGAATGAACCAATGCCTGAATGCAAGAACTGACTACAAGCAAAAGTAATCATAACCATTAAAGAACCAGCAAGGATCAAAGAGATATTAAGAACTAGTTTAAAAGGTCCTTCAAGAACATGGTTTCAGAAATGGTATCTATTGTTCTTTTTGTGGGAATGAGCCATAATGTAGACATAAAGGTTGAAGAAGGTTACCAAGATTCATACTAGACAGAAAAAGGTATTAATAACAACATCAAAGATATAAAGAGTTTCAGGACTGGAGGAAGGGAAAACCATCTCTCAAATAAAAACAGTAGATTCTAAAAGGATTGTTAAAAGGATTAAACTAATTTCGCATCATACAAGAATATGTGAATGTTTATCATAAAATTGGATTTTTTCGCTATCGATTTGACTTTTTAAATTGGGGATGTTATAAGTAGTGTTAGTCATAAAGATATTATATAATGAAAAAAGCCCAGGTTTGACCCTGAGCTTTTTTTGAATTTACGATCACTATGAATTCGGATAATGATACGAGATGAATCAGAACTCTCTGTGGTTGATTTAATTATTGCTAATTGAACCAATCAACACTAATATTATATATAAAAAATATTAAAGGTGGTTAAAAGAAGGAAATGGGGTAGTTTTAAACTCAAGAACTTACTTTTTTCTACTATCTAAATATTCTTTAATATTGCTTTTTGTAGAATATCATTTGCTATTTTGGTAAGTTGCTTTAATTCTTCCACGGATTGCGGCTTTTTTTAATGCTTCATAAGAAATTGTTTTGCTTGCTAGACTTAATAAAGGGACAATGCTTTCGTTATTTGAGTTGTGAGGGATGATGAAGCGGTAAATGTTGTCTAATATCCCTCTAACGATTACTTCTGCTAATACTGAATAATTCTTCCTGTCCGCTAAATCAAGCGAGTCAATATATTGGTTTCTTCTTTTTTTAATAATAATCATTGGAGGAAGAGAAAGCTTAACTAAGATTAAATTAATCACTAATCTTCCGATTCTGCCATTCCCATCTAAGAAGGGATGAATTCTTTCAAACTGGTTATGTATCTTTGCTAATCTAAGAGGGATATCCTTTAAAGTAATTTTCTTTTCTTTCAATTCTTTTAAAATTTGATTAACATCTTCTATTCAAGTAGATATGTGAGAGTGAATGTCAACAAAACTAACAGGTTTCATTCCACGATCAAACTTAACGATATCGTGTTGTCTGAAATTTCCAGGAGTTTCAAATTCTGTGGCATCTTTGTGAGGTGATACATTCCATACTGGAGTCATTGAAAGTTCATGAATGATTCTTAATTCTTTTAAAGTAAGAAGTGCATCTTGTTGAAAGTAATCTGTTGGTTTAAGTGCATGTTCATATACTCATTTACTTGCATCAGCATATCCTCTTACTTCCATAAAATCCTTAATATCTTTTCTTCCTGATATCTTATTTGTTTTAAGTAATTTTTCAACTTGACTCAATACAAGTGTGTTTCCTTCCAAAGCTGTTGAATTATGAACTTCGATATATCATATGTCTTTTCAAATTTCGTTCGCTTCTTTTAAAGAAGGTAATCCTCCGTATTTTTGTAATTCATTAATCGCATCAGCGAATTGAATGAGTAGTTTTTCATAATTTTGTCCCATATTTTGATTATATTATTTTTGGGACAAAAAGCTTCGCCATAATGTTTATTTGTCTTGTCTTTTGTAAATTGCGTTTTTGGGACAAATAGGGAAAAAGAGTATGCGCTTTGGATATTAATTGGAGATAGCAATTTATCTTTTCAGATTGTTCTTGTCAACGATATTGTTGATATCTTTTTCCATTTTATCTTGTTTGGATTTTATTTCATTGATATCCTTTTCCATTTTATCCTGTTTAGCTTTGATTTCTTTTAATTCAACGATTATTTCTTTTTGGAAGGTTTTGTTTTCATTCCTATCTTCGTTTTGTCGTTTAATTATACTTTCTTGTTGTTTTTCGAAATTCTCTTGTCTTTTTTCTATTCGATCTTGTTGTTTTTCCATATTTTGTTGTCATTTTAGAGTTTGTTCTTGTTGCTTAATCATATATTCTTGCATATTAGACATTTGTTTAAAAAATAAATCAAGTTTTTTATTAATATCAGGATCTAATGAATCAATGTCAGTTTCTTTTTCTAACACTAAAGTACCAGTACTGCCTGATTTCCTTAAAATACGATATTCGTAGGAAGTTCCTATTGTGACTGGTTTTTTTTCTTTTTTGGATTCGCTCATATATTAATTATAGCGGGTTATTTTTTATTTATAAACATATAAATAATATCTTATTTTTGTTTGGAAAATACTAGATTTTAAAAATAAATATACATTTTTTCTCCTCTTATTTTACCCTATTTAGCCATTTAGGCGAAAAAAGGTAATACTTCATAATTGAATTATGAGAGAGCTTTTAAGAGAGAATTATTTGCAAGAATTATTACATTGAAAAAACGATCGTTTTATTAAAGTTTTGACCGGCATTAGAAGGCGCGGAAAGTCCACTATTTTGAATCAGTATAAAGAATTATTGATCAGGGATTTTAACATTAAGAAAGAACAAATTATCGAATATGATTTTAACGATCCTAATAAGCAAAATATCTCCTATCTGGATCTGTACAACGAAATCGTAAAAAAAGCAAATAAAGATTTAACTTATTATGTATTTTTAGATGAAATTCAAGAAATATATAAGTGAGAAAGATGTGTGATTGGTTTATTCGAAAATAAAAAAATAAGATTTGATGTTTATATTACTGGAAGCAATAGTAAACTTTTATCTACTGAATTGTCAACACTTCTTACAGGAAGACATAAAGATTTTCATATTTTCCCAATTTCTTTTCAACAAATGTCAGATTTTTTTAAGAAAGAATCAGAATTGTTTTTCAATCTATATCTTTGTAATGGTGGATTAGGAATGAGTGTTGATAAATACTTTGATAATACTAAATTAGAACCGACATTACACGACGTTTTTGAAAACACAATTAATCAAGATGTTAAATATCGACACAATATTAAATCACACAATTAAATTTATAAACTTATCGAATATGTCTACAATAATGTTGGTGGAATTATCCCAGCTAGGAAGATTGAAGCATTTCTTAAAAATACAAAGCGGTTTTCTCTTTCTTTAAAAACTATTGAACGATACTTACAATGGGCTTGCGATTTTTTATTACTTTATCGGGTTGACTATTACAATATCAAAAGGAAGGATTTATTAAAAACTAGCGGAAAATATTATGCTGGAGATTTAGGTCTGTTAAGTAGTAAGATTGGGTTTAATTATAGAATCAATACTGGATTTAGATTAGAGAATCTAGTTTTTTTGCAATTACTTGACTTTGGTTATAAAGTTTACACATACAAATCAAAATTAGGTAAAGAAATTGATTTCGTCGCTATTAAGAACAATGAAACCTTTTATATCCAAGTAACATTAGAATTAAATGATGATAACTATAAGAGAGAAGTAGGAAACCTTTTATCAATAAGAGATGGGTGAAAAAAGGTAGTTATATTCAAAACTAATAATGAGGTTATCAAAAACGATGGGGTAGTAAGAATTCATATCATTGACTTTTTACAAAAAGGGTTGTAGAAAAAAGAAAGAAGGATTTTTATAGAGCCTTATATCTTTTCACCTTCTTTTACTAATTCAGTTTTCACAATAGTGGAATAAAGCCTTTTTCCATCCTTACTCGATATTTCACCTCTATTATTGAATTTGGTGTCAATTTCTGCCATTCTTTTATCCTTATTGGCAAGATTGATGATACAAAAAATAGCTAAAGAAAGTCAAAGGAAGGAACATAAACCGATGTAAATGTAGGCACTAGCATTTACTTGGATTACTTTTTGTCCATCATTCAATTCTTTTCAAGACACAGGAATTAGGATCATATCTTTATAAACAGCAATCATAATGAAGTCAATGAAGATAGTGAAGCAGAAGGAAAGGGTAAGAATAATGTATCAGGTTCAAACAGAGAAGATTTCATAATTCTTTAAAGTAAGGACAAGACTAAAAACAGAGAAAAGACAAAAGATTCCGATAGAGATAGTAATGAAGTAAAAAAAGCTGTTTAGACTCTTATCTCCGTCCATTTGTTTTAAAAAACTGAATCAATCAACAGGAGTAAAGAAAGGGATGGTACATGAGAAAAAAAGGAAGATACTAATAACGATACTACCTCAAACTGTAACATGATTAGCGATAAGGTTAATCTTTTCTCATAGAGTTAGTTTTTTGAAATATTTACTTATTAATAGCATGGGTTGTTAGTCATTATTCCTCGGTAGATTGTGAACCATATGTTCATGTAACATCTTTAGTAGGTTGAGTATTTTTAAAAGAATGGGAAGGAAGTTGTGTGGAAGATGTAATAGTAAGATGGAATGTAACTTTTGGAGTAATTGTAGTACCTAAAGTTGCAGCGATAGGTTCGTTTTGTTCTGTTCATACGCCATCTGAAATTCCTAAATTATCCACAAAAATCATGTTTAAAATATTATCCATAAAAGCTGCAGCCACATTATCATTAGCAACAGTAGCAGTTACTTCTATTCCTTTTTCCAACATTTTTTTTGTAAATCTCATTGTTCCTCTAGAGTTTTCGTAAGAAGAATGAGGAGGATCCCGAGGAACACCTCTAGTGATACGAGCACTGGAAGCAGAAGTTGTTGCGTTACTTTTTCCTAAAGCGTCATCCGCAACAACTTCTTTATCAATAACGATATTTCGCAATTTAGGGTTTTCTGTAAATAAGTAAGCAATAGCATCTTGATTGTGTGTTATATTTCAAATTGGATCAGTATCTGTATAAGTCGACAAATCTTTAGTTCAACAAGCACGAGCTCAAGAAGAGTCAGAATAGATGTGAGGAATTACAATAGTTGTTAATTTAGGATTGTTACAAGCAACAGCGGCAGCATATTTAACAGTGGAGGGAAGGGTTAATTTTTCGATTTGAGATCCGGCAATAAGATATTGTCCTTGAGGAATCACTTTTGTTGGAGTAGGTTCATCAGCTCCTAAAATATTTTTTGCTGTTAAATCGTAAGATTGTTCATTATCATCTCATTCGTCTGGATCTCAATTTACAGTTGTTGAATTACCATTTCCATCATCCCCATAGATATAAGGATTTCTTGCACTTGAAAAACCTGTAATATCAGAATATCCACCTTTATATAGATCAGCGCTTCATTTAACGAATCCTAATCCAACAATCCCTTCTGGAAGTTTTATTTCTTTTAAAGCATGTTGTGATAATTGTGGAACACATCCATTAACTCAAGAATATTCATCAGCAGCTAGATTAAAGAACATGTTTCCCATGAAGTTAGTATTAAAGATTCGGTTAATGACAATTCTTTGAACATTTGGATTAATTTGGATAAAAGGAGTAGTATATCCACAAGAGGATTTTATTTCATTTTGCATATCATCTAGTGTGTATCCGTTAACATCGAAACCTAGAACATTACCTAAATCAAAATCAACAACAGAAGAATCTTTAAAAGCAGTAGAAAGTTTTGGGTAAGCAAGATATGTGGCAGGAATTGCATTAGGACTATCATCTTCTCCAACTTCTGCTAATGTACCTTTATTCACAGCAACATCATGCGTCATTGCTTTAAAAGCAGTAGTTCTTCCGGAAGAGGAGGAGAATTGAGAATCTTTAGGGAAATAGGCAACTCTTTTTTTAGTTGAGTCTTTCTCATATTCGAAAGAAGCAGAAGTTTTGTCTTGGTTTAAGAAATAGTCAGCAAGTTTAGCATATCGGATTCCACTTCCAACAGTAAATACAGGACTTGGTTCATTGTTTATGTAAGGAATAGTGTTGTCATCATTAACATCTAAAACAACAGTATTTCCTCGATCAACGATTTGCTTATCTTTACTTCTTGTTAACATTCCTAAATAAGCAAAGTCGGATGATGCAGGAACTTTGACTGTTGGTTCTGTTATTCCAAGAGCACCTAATTCTGATTCAGTTAGTCCATCATATAGAAGAGAATTTGTGATATCTGGATTTTTTTCATGTATAGGATCTAATTTATTTTCATCAGTACCAGAAGCGGTGGTAAGGGTGTATAAGGAGTGGTAAGAGAAATCGATAGAAGAGAAGAATTTGGAAGGGATAAGGATAGTGTTTCTTTTTCAAGGGTCGTTAGGTTTTTTAGGATCTAACATGAATCCAGAAACGAGGTTGTAATCTCCAACATTTTTAACCACAATTCCACTAGCAAAATCGAAGTCGGTATTGGCTGTTTGGTCCGTTCCTCTTTTAGATCCATCAGCTTTTCTTCAATCATGAGGTTCAGTATGAGTAGGGCTCTTTTTAGGGTTTTCATGATACATTCAAATTTCTTCATTAGTTTTAACAAAAGATTGTAGGTTTTTATCATAGACGTAGACAAAAGGAATGGAAGAGGTTGGTTTTGGCATAAAATAAAGTTCAGCTCTTGGGAAGTATAAAGCTAAACCATTATTAGCATTTGGGTCGATTGCATATTCTTGATTATCAACAAAAATTTCATCGATATCTCTGTGAACTGTTGGACATTGAATTAAATCCAATCCAGGTTCGATTCCAGGGAAAGTAATGATATTGCCATTATAAACGTTGGAAGCTAGGAAGTAAAGGATATCAAGATAAATAAGTTTGGAATAGTAGAGTTTAGGATCTCTTGAACCAACAATAGAATTAAATTCATAAGCAGATGCAAGATGAGAGATAAAGTCACTTAATGTATTTTCGTTACTGTTTTTAATCTTAGTATTAGCAGCTTCATATTCATCAGCGTGGACATCTAAAGTAGCTCTTAAATCTGAATTAGTGTCAAAGGAAGCAAAAGTCTGTTCAATTCATTTTGTTAAATCGAAAGCATCTGAAGTATTGGAGAAATAGATGTAATTGAAGTTTTGAAGAGCGTAAGGATCATCATCATCAGTATTATCAACAGAGTAGTCTTTGTTATAGTTTTGTTCAGTTAAATCGTTTAAATTGTCTACAATAGAGTAATTGTGGAAAAGATCAGATTCAACATCGAATTCATCAACATGTTCATTATCATCCTCAGAGTTAGAAATGAAACATAATTTTACTTCTTCAGTTTCTTTATTAATACTAAAGGAAACATTGTAAGAGGAATGAAGGAAGTCATGGGCAGGTAATTTGTTTCCATCTAAATATATTGCTCCATTAACAAGCATGTTGTTTTGGTAGAATGATTCGTTGTTGAATTGGATTTCAACACTAGAATGTTGTCCATGAATAACTTGTTCAGAATAATAATGGATAAGAGATAGGTAAGTAATTTCTTTTCCATAAGAATCTAAAAGAGAGTTAATAGTGTTTTTTGTAATAATCTTTTTTGTTGCAGCTTTATCATTAATGTCGGGCAAAGGGATATAGCTTAGGTAGTTTCGAGATTGAGTGTAGTAATAGTTAGCATTAGAAGCATTAATAAAAACATGAGTTCCAAATTCAAGAGGTTTATCAGCAGAAACGTTAGAAGCAATAACAAGTCCTGAAACACCCAAAGAGAATCCGGCAATACCCAAAGTAGCAGCAGCAGCTGAAAGGATAAGAGGGATTAATCTTTTTTTACTTGTAGTTTGTGTTACTGTAGTACTCATTTACTTAAATTAATTATATTAAAGCAAGGATAACTATGGCAACTAGAGCTAAGAAAGAGACAATAGCGGGAGTTAACATTGCCACACCCATTGTTGTATCAACGAAATTAACATGAATCATTGTAGTGAAAGCTTGTTTTTTTATTCCGGAAGAAGAAACTGATTGAACATAGGCAGTAACAGGAATATCAGCGAAGACAGAAGAAGATATTTTGTTTGTGTTAAAGGATACATCACATTTTGTTTGGTCGTCTTTGTGAGGGATTAAAAGGATGATGTCGGATAATGAGATATCAGTGGATCATAAAACAGAACCTTGAAAATCAGCATTTACTCCTTTAATGTTTGGATTTTCGATAGATAGAGTTTCTTTCTTTCATCCACTGTTCTTTGGAAGAGTAAACTCGGCTTTTGGAGAAGAGAAGATTTTCGGGTTATATACATCTAACTTAATAAGGTGAGGGGTAACAGAAGCTCGGGTTTTTTCATTTATTCCTACGATCTTTATTGTTTGGTGAATTACCGGACAGTTATCAGAGATTCATAATTGGGCTTTAACAATTCCGTCAGTAGTAACTTTTTTAATAGGGAATCAAGAGTTAAGTTCGGCAGATGAATATTTAGTTACTTCGTCATAGTTAGTAGCTTCGATTGTGAAATTGATATCATTGACTGTTTCCGATTCTCCATAAGCATTCGCTAATTTAATATCATCAATTAGTTTAGCTCTTTCGAAAGTGTAGGCTTGTAGTGAAGTAGGCATATCTTTGAAAGTTCATCCTTGATCATAGTGAGTATCAACTTTGAAATTAACAATAACTGTTTTTTGATAATTAATTTGTTTTACTTGTTCGCTGCTAGTGAAATAAGAAGCAGGAGGAGATACGTTAACAGTTAAAGTAATATCACCTTTTTCTTTAAAAATAACATGGACAAACTTACATAGTTTACCCTCGTATTTTTGGTTATCGAAATATGTGACAGGAGCCGGATTTACTGCAATACTATTTGGACCAGTTGTTTTTCATTCATAAGAATCAATAACAGGTAAGTCGGAACTGTAGATAGTAGGAGGCGTTAATTCGGAAAGAATAGGGAAAGAATAAGTATATCCAGTTTTTTCGTTTAAAACATCAATTTTAACAGTACTAGCAGATACCGGGGATTTTGCGTTAAAGGAAGGATCTATTATTTCAAAATCAAAAGGGATGGACTTAATAACAGTGGCTTCTTCTTTTTCAGAGTCTGGTGGAGTAACAACTTCTTCAAGATTTATCGAAATATTAACATTGATGGTATATTTTCCTGCCAGAACATTAGCAAGAGAAGTGATTCCGGTGGAAGTTAAGCTTATCTGACATATTTTTTCATCATTTACACTAACAGACTCTGCTGATATAGAACCTTGAAATAAACTTGATATAACACTAGATAAATTAGTATTGGAAGATGCAAATTCGAAGGCAGCACTATCAATCTTTACTTGTTTATCTGTTTGATTTTTTAATTTTAAAGAGAATGTTTGGGTTTTGTCAGGGTAGGTAACCGAATCTTGTCCACTTATGTTTGCGCCTTTGACATATTTAATTGGGGTTAATTTTTCTATCTTAACATCACTCTTTGGATCTTTAATATCGATATCACCCAAAGTTATTAAGGAGACAGTGAAGTTTTTAGTTATTACTAAATCTGAAGCATCTCCGTAATTACATGTAACTCTATAAGCGAAATCTTTAAGGTTTCCGATTTCTGGGGAACCATTATTGTATTTTATATTAGAATTTAGTTCAGAAGGGATAAATTTACAGAAATTAGTAGTGCCAGAAAGAACAGGTGTAGTTTTATCAGTTGCTAAACTAATAGGGTCGCTACCGCCAGAAGTAGGATTAAAGACATATGCTTTTGTATTCGAATCATAAACTCCTAAATCGAATTTATAATATCAATTATGTCCGGTTACAGGATCGGTGCTGTTACTATATTTTAAAACTGGTTCAAAATAAACTTGTTGTTCTGTTTTATAAGCAGAACTTGTATCATCATCAATAACATAAGAAAAATCGTTTGAAATTAATTTATCTTGATCTTTTACTGTTCAGAAAGACAAATCGATATTATACGCATAGTTTTTAATAGTAATCGGAGAAGAATATGTTTCAATAGTGGATGTTCCTAATGTGTATGTAAATTTAAGGATTAAAGTAGCGTTAATATCTAAGTTAGTATTAAAGATAGTATCAAGTTGACTAACAGCGAAGGGAACTGTTCAATGGTTGGAATCGTAAAAAATACGTGTAGGTAGAAATAGGACTGAACTTCCTGTTGCTCAATCATTGCCATATTGATCGGTAAATGATTGAATTCCAACAGACAATGTTCCGCCGTTAAGAGAAGTGGGAGTTAAGAGTTGATTGTTTAAGTAAATGTTAAATGTTGCATCAGTATTGGGAGATTGTGTGCTATTAGAAGGGTTTTTATATTGATTTTCTAAAGTAGTTGCTATTCCAGAAAAATCAGAAACAGTAAGAATAGATCGAGAAATTGATACATTAAAGGAAGCAGAACCGTTTATACCAGAATCAGAATCAACATTAGCTTTTATCTTAATATTCATTGGACTGACAGTAGCAATGTTCGCGTTAGATATTTTTACTGTAAATTCGAAGTAATCATATAAGTCTTCATTATCTTTATCTTTATGACCAACAACATTAATAATGCTAATTGGATAATTTGAATTGGAAGTTTCAGTGGCAAGAGTTAATTGTTTCTTTAATACATCTCGGAAGTGAGTTTTTTCATCTTCAGGAATTTCAACTTTGGCTCGTACATTTTCAATTGTGATTTCGTTTTTGTCATTCTTAAATTCATAGGAAGAGTTAAGTCCACTAATTTTGATTGTGGGCCCAACAATATTTAAAGTAATATCTAATTTTGAGGTTCGGTTTACAGTAATAGAACCATTATAAAAAGGTGCTTTAACTCAAATAGAGAAATAGTGGATTCCCGATTGGATAGAAGAATCGATTTGTAGGAAAGATTTTCATTTACTGTCTTTATTAACTTTAACATAACCTCCTGGAAGTTGTAGTGATTGCACAGGTGTACCTGTTGCAAAAACTTCATCTTCATTCTTATCTTGAGTAGATATAGCGAATGAAGTATCATTGTAACCAGCTATCTCATTTTCTTTATAGTAAACATTGTACTCATATTGTGATTTTTTAGTTCCATATAAAGATTTAATTTCTTGTTGTCCATATAAAGCTAAATCCGAATCTTTAACATATATTTTTAAATATCTTTCAGCGAATTTTTGGGAAGGGTCATAAGCGGCTGCAACTGTTAGTTTGAAACCATAATAATAGTCATCTTGACCAAGTGATAAAGCGCCAACTCCAGAAGTTTCCTGATGTGGGATAGGAGTCTCTTTTGATAAAGAAATTGTACCCTTAGAAGAAGATATTCTGATTTTTGAATCATCTGAATTTTGAATTGTTTCAGGAGAAACATAACCATCTTCCGCTGTAAAAGGACAGTTAGTATCACCGGTTGGTACTGTTTCCAGTTTTCAATAATAGTTAACATTTTCAGTTGTAGCTCCACTTTCGGTATGACTAATAACATTGTAAGGTTGTTTGAAAGCACCATGTTCTTGTGGTTCAAATACAACAACATCTTCTCCTTCTAATGTAACATCTTTTAAAGCAGCGGTTCGTTCGATATTTTTTGCATCAATTTGAAATCTTCCATCTGAACTTGTACCATAAGGACGTGGGGCGGCGTTTTTGTATTTTTGTAATTGTGTATCAGAAATTTTTCCAGCAGAATCTTTTTCGAAAGAAGGGATTGTATATTCATTCCCATAAGGATCTGTTCTTTTTAATACAGGAGTTAATCAAAGTTTGATTTTTTCGTTAGTTATTGTTGCGCCATCTCCCACTCCACCAGAATTTAAAGCGCCAAAGATTCCGGCATTATTGGTAGAACTATCTGAACCGCCGCCAGATCAAACTCCTCAATTATCTTTGTTGTAATCTGGTCGGTAGACAAAAACATCTCTTAAATTAGCACAATTTAAAAAAGCGGCTCCTTTGAAAAAGAATTCATTTTTATTTTTAATTTCTAAGTTTTTTCCCGGATCTGAATCTTCTTTTCCGTATTCTTCAGGGTCAGCTCTTAAATCAATAAGTTCAATAGCATCACATGAGTCGAAGTTTTTTTGGAAAGGAATGGAAAATTTGCCATCTTTTTTTTTGAAAATATCAGAAAGAACAATTCCGCCGGCAGCAAGAGTTCCTCCAAGCAAACCGCCAGTTTTCTCATTAATAACAACAATACCATCAACATTCTGAACTTGAGATTGTATTGCGATGTAAGTTGTATTTAAAGGACTAACTGTAATTTTGTCGGCTTTTAAATTTGGACATTTACCGAAAGTTAAGGGGTTTCCACCAGTTGGACCGCTTCCTCAAGTGTTTCCGTCAGAACTAACATTTTTTCCAATGGATACTGATTCTAAATGAGGACACTTATAAAAGGCTCCACCAGGAAGGTGTTTCATAACGTCATTACAAGAGAAACCGTAAAGTTCACTACAATAATTTTGTTTGCCGTTACTTCAACCGAAAACAGGGGTTGCATTGTTTCAAGGACCTTCATATCCGCCATTATTATTGTAGCCGTGATTGTAATATAGACCGCCTACGGTATATGTTTTATTTTCAACCCCATATCGTGTAACAGTATCCTGCATTTTTAAATGAACTTCGTGGGCAGTATCAAACTTATATGAACATATTTCTGCAACATTAGTTTGTTCGGTACCAGGTAACAATGTAGGTTTTTGGGAAGAATATGAATAAGTGGTGGTATTTAAATAAAAACCTAATGATTCACCAGGCTGCAATCCTCATTTTTCAGCTTCCAATTTCTCTGGATCATTTGCAGTGGCTGATGTTTTATTTTCTAGAGAAAAAGAAACAGAAACACCAGGAGCTTGCCCACTATCGAAAGTTTGAGCGGCGGCTTTTATAGAAGAATTGAAATTGACAGGATTAGAGGAAACAGGAGAAAGAATAGAAATTGCAATAGAAAGGGTAACCAAAGAGATACTTGCACATAAGCCTGCGGAAATAATATATTTTGTTTTCTTATTCATTTAATAGAATTATACTAAATAATTGGGTAAAAAGTGTAAAAGTGGGCGGATTAAGATAAAGAAAAAAGCGATATAATGGCTATAATTTGTATATGATTAAGAAATTTGATAAATTAAGATTGGCCGCTTTAATATTTGGTTTTGTTTTTTGTCTATTTACTTTGATTGCTTCTTATTATTGTGCTTTCAATGTTAATAAGTTTCCCAAATGAATCAATTTGCCCTTTAATGCCGCAAACATGGATATCAATAAAACCTTAGGTACTTACTTTGCTATTTTAACTTTTATTAATATTATTTTTATTCTTGTTGATTTTAAGATTTTAAATGATAAGAAGAAACATTTTTGGTTAGCTATTTTTCAGATTATTTTTTGTGGAGCAATTGGTGGAATATTGATTCTTTTTTCTAATTCTAAGTATAGTGATGATCGACAAATAGAACAAGAAGAAGTAACTGAATAAGCTTTATTAAAACTAAACAAGCGAAAAACTTATAGTTGAAGTTGAAAAAGACACATTGTCAATATCAAAGATAAGAATATTCTAAAAGATAAAGCTTTCTAACTACTCAATCATCCTAAATACCAGAATAGTTAATTCTTCAATATGGTTATTGATTAAACCACATTAACATTAACTTTCTTAGTCTTATTCCTCTCAACAAAGATTTTGATTGCTTCAAACAGAATTATCAAGAAGAATAAAGAACCCCCGATAATATCTAAGATTTCATTATCTCATACTAACCAGCCTATTAAACACGAGACGATAGTATATAGATTCATTCAAATATCCATAAAAGAGAAAATAAAGGCGGCTTTCATGTTTAACTCTTTATGGGAGGCTTTGTATAAAAGGAAGGCGCTAACAACATTTACAACTAATGAAACAATAGTAATAATGAAGCCGTAAAAATATTCAGCAACACTATTCTCTGTAAGAATTCCTCTTAAAATCTCTTCAAAAATAAATGCGGCAGAAAACACTTGAACAATCGCAATAATCATTCCAGCATCATCTTTACTTTTATTATTTAAAGAGAAAAAGCTGTAAATAGCAACAGAATAGCTAATGGAATCACCAAAACTATCAACCCCGTCAGCAATGATGTTTAAAGAGTTAATAAGATAACCTAAAATAACCTCTGCTAAAAAAACCACAATATTCATGATTAATGAGATTAATAAAGCGATGAATTGTTTTTTCTTCTCGATATTTTCAAAATGAATCATTATTTTTTATTATCAAATCGGATTCGTGCATTCTTATCTTTATAGTAAACTGTTATTGGGACTAAATTTATATTAAAAGCTTCTCGAATTTGGTTTTCAATGTAACGAGCATAAGTGAAATGAAGAAATTGGGGATTGTTACAAAAAAGAACGAAAGTAGGAATTTGGCTTTGTGTCTGTGTTGCATAACTAATACTAATTCTTCCTCCTTTAAACTTGGGTGAAGGATTGTTAATTTGTGCTTTGTTAATGATATCGTTAAGCATTCCAGTTGAAACTTTGATTTGTAATTGTTTTTTAATTTCACCCATTGTTTGGAAAATTGTGTTAACTCTTTCTTTTTTCTTTGCACTAATGAAAACAACAGGAGCTCAGGATAAATACGCAAATCTTTGACGGATAGCTTTGAGCATATGAGGCATTGTTAGACTATCTTTGGACGATATGTTATCTCATTTGTTAACAATGATGATTGTGGGAATGTTCGCTTTATAGGCTAATCCACCGATAATTTCATCTTGTTCAGTAAAAGGAATAGAACCATCAATCATAAAAAGAATGATATCGCTTCTTTCTATTGCTTGTTGGGTTCGCATGATTGAGAATTTTTCTGCAATGTCGGTGATGTGTCCTTTTCTTCTAATTCCGGCAGTGTCAATGATTGTATAAAGTTCGTTATTCATGTAAAAATTTTCATCGATGGCGTCTCTTGTTGTGTGTTCTATTGGCGAAACTAAAACTCTTTCTTTATTTAAGATGGCATTCATAAGGGTAGATTTGCCGACATTTGTTTTTCCAATAATGCAAAATTTGGTATCCTTTTCTTCTTTATCTTTAAAACCTTGGGTGTATTTGGCTATTTCATCCATTAAGGTTCCGGTCCCAATCCCATGTACCGCACTCACAAGAAATAGTTTGTTGAATCCAAGGTTGTAATAAGGTTTAGTATCAATATCTGGGTTTTCGGCTTTATTAAGAACCAGGATTACATTTTTAGCTTTATTTTTTTTTAATAATTTGGCAATATATTTATCATCATTATCAACTCCCTCTTTTGCTGAAAGGATAAAAAGAATAAGGTTAGACTCTTCAATCGCATACATGACTTGTTGTTGGATTTGTTGTTGAAACTTAAGATCTTCATTTGTAATTCCTCCGGTGTCTGTAATAAGATAGTGACTGTTTAACCATTCTACTTTTCCATTGATTCTATCTCTTGTGGTTCCGGGAATATCTAAGGAAATAGCTTTTTTAGAATTTGTTAAACGATTAAATAGGGTCGATTTGCCGACATTAGGTTTACCGACAAGAGCGATTTTATACATATATCTAATTATAAACTCTGATTTTTGTAGATGTTCTTTTTATGCAGCGAAAAACTTTGTTTTAGATTGTTAACAACCAGGTTAATACACACATTAACTAAATCATTACAACCTGACGTTACTAATTAAAGCTGGAGGATTTTTTTAGGCAGATTCGTTGTTTTTATTTTTAAAAAAGGGACTACCTTTAAAAAGTGCCAAAACGCTGTGAGGTTTTTTTCAGGGCCCAATCTATTCTAAAAAATTATTTTTAGTTTAAAAAAATATAATATAAAAATCTAAAATGGTTAAAAAAAAAATTGCCTTTTTTTTATTATTTTCTTATGCTTTAATACCAGCTTTGGTTCTGCCTTGTTTATTAACTTCTTGTTCCGTTTCTAGTGTTCAAGTACAAACTTATCGTTTCAACGCATTAGCAGTGCCGGGAGAACATATTAATTTTTCTTGTAAATTCTTAGGAACAAATATGCAAGACTTTGATTGATATCTTGAAAGGGGGGAAAATTTTGATTATTCTTATGTTGATTTAAGTAGTCACGAAAATTGCACCACTATTGTCGGAAATACTATGTTTGTTTCTATTCCTTTAACCAATTCTATTCCTGGGGGCAATAAGTGTGAGTTTAAATGTACAGGAGTATTCTTTAATAAAAAAAATAATATCTTAACAAAAACAGACGAGATCGTTATTAAGAAAGATGTTGAGTCTCCTATTTTAGAGGATAATTTTACAATTTCAAAAGATCAAATGCCTGTTTTAACTAAGCCAGAATATTTTGAATCCAATTCTTCCAAAAATCCGATTGAAGCCTTAGCCTTTCTTGATGTTGGAAAAGTTAAAAATGAAGAAGAAGGAACTGTTACTTACAATATTGATGATATTAAAAGAGTGAGGGAAGTTATCTTCTCTGATTTTGTTGCCTTTATTCGTTTTGCCATGACTAATTTAAAGAAAGTATGAATCAGTGATACACAAGCACCTATGGATTTAAATTTTGGAAAAGATAATCTGACAGTTTCTATAAAATACGACATGGACACAAAAACTTTCGAAAGTGTCAAAGTAGGAATTTCAGTTGATCTTATTTTTTTAAACAACATCATTCATATTCCAGCATCATTTAGTTTTGAAATACAGAATTACAAAGTATCAGGAATACGAGAAATAAAAAATGAAGATAATTTTTATTTATACGATTGCTCCAGAAAAGTTCTAGGTAATTTCATGATGTTATCCCCAAGTACTGAAAATGAATCTTTTTACAAAGTGAAATGTGATGTTAATTTAATTGTTGATCGAATGAAATTTGAACATTTATGTTGATTCAATAATATCGTTCCTTTCATTTTATCAGTTGCTGATTTAAACCAAGAAAAAACCAAATACACCGGAAAAGATCAAGGCATAAGCGTCCCTTGTTACAATTTGGATGGAAAGGAATTTACTGAAGAATACATAAATAACTATACAGACGCTTCCAAAACCGCTTCCATTTACAATTCTTTATTAGTTAAAGGAATGGAAAAGATTGATATAAAAGAATTAATAAACCCAGCTACTTCTCCTATTCATTTTTATCTTAAAGATACTTTGAAAAGAAAATTGTATCGATCAATTGATTGTTTTTCAGTGTCAGAAATACAAACAGAAGAAGATAAAATGTTTGATGAGATTGGAATTTTTATTAATCTGGTTAGTGACGAAAAAAATAAATGAAAAAATATAAAAGTATTGGACGATATTGATTTTGGTTACTATAGTTATCTTTCTCGAATTGATTTCGATTTAAACAACGCGAATAATCCAATATGCACGATAACTTTAAATCCAATATTTTCATATCAAGGATCTTCCCAATTTACTTTCTCTGGTTCTTCTTATTTTAGTTTTGTTCAATAAGCTTTGTAAACTAACAAAAAACGAACAAAGAATACTATAGTAATAGTAGAAAAACATCATTATAAATGAGTAAATGAATAAAAAAGTTTTTCTTCCTCTAACATTGGGATTAGTTGCTGTTTCTTTTATCTCTTTCGCTTATTCATTGACAAGTTGTAATAAGGACAGTTATAAAGAAACGACATTAATATTAAATCGTGATAGTTGCATTGATTTTGTTGCTAAGAACCATATCACATACAATGACACAATTCCATCACTATCATCAAATGATTTAAAAGATTATTTTTTTATGCATAATAGATTGCCTGGAATAAATTTAGTACGTACAGCTATATCTGTTTTAGGTGCCTGGATTAATAATATAGAATTAAAAATCGGATACAATAGTAATTCTTGTTATGCAGAATTAAAATCAGATGTTACTAGTGACGGCATTACGCGAAAAAAAGGAAGTTACGGGAAGGTAAAAGTGACACAAAGCTTAGCAACGCATGAAACAAGCTATTCAGACTCTAATGGTGATGAAACTGAAACATTCAATGCTGTTTTGGATAAAAGTTTAACTGATTTGGATTTGTCGGTGTCCTACAACAAAGAATCTGATATTATTATTTTAAGACTTGGGGAAGATTCAAATTATTGGTTATATTTTTCAGGTATTTGTTATCCTAAAATAAAAGAAGCATGGGAAAATGAACATCCAATACTGTAACGATAAAATATCAAAAAACGCACAAAATTTTATATAATTATAGAGTATGATAAAACAAGAAATAATTAACAAACTTAAAGAGATAGCAAAAGAGAAAAAAATAAAAATAGACGATTCTAATCTATCAAAATCTTTTAAAGAATTAGGAATAGACTCTATGTCCTCCATTAGCTTATTAATCGAAATTGAGAGTAAGTTTGACATTACTTTTCCTGATGATAAGTTAGTCCAAATCAAGAATTATAATGAGCTTATTAATACAATTGAAGAATTAAAGAAATAAATAACTCTTATTATTTATAATATTTACATGCGGATGTAGTTCAGTGGTAGAACCACAGCCTTCCAAGCTGTTTATGTCGGTTCGATTCCGATCATCCGCTCCAATATATTTGTAAAACTGGTATTGTTTCAAAAAAAGAGTTTAAAATCTCTTAAACATATTTATTATATAAGTAAATCCGGAAATTTGCATTTGAATAAAAATTATTTAAAGGTTAAAGATAAAACAGATAATCTCGGCTAATGCAGATTAAGTTTTACAAGACAGTAAAAAGATTTTAAACCTGTTGAAAAATTTTGCACAGATTCGGTACCTCAAAAAATATGTCTCGCAAGAAACCAATTATCATACCGTTCGAACAAAAGATCAAATATGTCGCCAGATATTGACTTAAAGGAGAAAGTGCGTATGAACTTGGGAAAGAAATATGCCAAAAGAAGTTAACAAGCGCAAGAAAATACAAATGCTGCTTAAATCATCCTGGTGAACTACGTATTTATCAATGAGTTGAAGATTTTTTAAGACCAATAGAACTTAAAGATGATCGTAAAGTTGAATATAAATATTGTTGTACGAAAAAAACGGAAGAATCGTTAGATAAGGATAAGCTGATTGAAAAAAATAGAGAACTGGAGAAATTAAACAAAAACAAATCAAAAGCTTTAAAAAGAAAGGAACGTGAAAATAATGACTTGAAAAAATTAATTAATATCCTAAAAGAAGTTTTCGAAGAAAGCGGTGTAAGAATTGATAAAGATAAGGTCATGAATAAGGTTAAAAATAATCATTTAAAAGTAGATAAAACTAAGATATCAAATTTACTTGGGTTTAGTCGTCGTTCTTTATACGAATCTACTTACAAACCAAAAGAGAAACAGGAAGATCCTTCACTTGTTAATTTAATCAAGAAAGTCCATAATGACAACTTCGAAGTTTATGGAAGACCGAAATTACTTTGAGTCGTTAATCAAATACTAGCTGAAATGAAACAGAAGCGTCTTTCTGATTACCAACTTTATAAAATAATGAAGCAGGAAAACATCTCTTCACAACTTGCTAGCAAAAACGGAAGAAAAGATCCGAAAAACACCAAATTTAAAGCAGAGAATTTAATCAAAAGGAAATGAAAAGTTGACTCTCCTTATAAACATTTATTTACAGATATTACCTATTTAGCTTTGCCAAATAACAAATACCTTTACATTAGTGTAATTATCGATACATTTAATTATCAAGTATTAGCATGAAATGCTTCTCTTGAATTAAAAGAAGATTTGGTTATTGAAATGTTAAAGAAAATCAAAGTAGATATTAGGGACGCAATTATTCATACTGATCATGGGGTACATTATTCAGCTCACGAATATCAAGAATGAATAAAAAATCATGGTTGCTCTTGTTCGATGAGTTGTTTAGGAAACTCTTTGGATAATTACCCAATTGAACATCATTTTTCATTTTTAAAAAGAGAATGTTTGTGAAGAATTTCTTCTGATAAGATTAATATTAAACTTGTGAATAAATTACTAGATGAATACTA